>JALYXK010000046.1 GCA_030947145.1 Actinomycetota bacterium | reverse complement strand
CAATCTTGGCCGCCGGCCAGTCCTTGTAGGCGAAGCCGGACGCGCCGGCCGCGCGGGCGGCGTTCGGGGAGATCGCCCCCGCGCCGGAGAACAGCAGCACGCGCGTGCTCGGCTCGGCGGCGCGCAGTTGCTCGCAGATCTCCGCGCCGGACTCCTCGCCGATGAAAAGGTCGACCACCGCGATGTGGGGCCGGTAGCGGGTGGCGAGCGTGACCGCCTCGCGGCCGGTGCTGGCGCTCAGGCAGCGCTCGACCCACGGCTGCTGGGTCAGCATCAGCCGGATTCCCCACTGCACGACGTCGTGGTCGTCCACGACCAGGACCCGCAGGCGCTCCGGGCTCCGGGTCTGCTCAGCCATGGCTCCGGGTCTGCTCAGCCATCATCCGGCACGACCAGCCGCACCTGCCAGGTCCCCGGCCCGCGCTCGCCGAATTCGATGATGCCGCCGCTCTGCAGCGCCTCGAGCGCGGCCAAGCGCAGACCCATCCCCGCGTGGCGTGAGCGCCCGGTGACCCCGTCGTTGGCCACTTCGAGCACGAAGGCGCCGTCGAGCCGGCCGATCCGCACGCTGACCCGGGTCGGGGTCGCGTGCTTGTGGGCGTTGCGCACGGCTTCGGTCAGGACCGACTGCGCGAGCGGCTCCAGCGCGACCGGGACGTCGCCTTCGCTCCCGGCCAGAAGCTGCACGCCGAGGTCCGGGTGCACGCGGGCCAGCCGTTCGACCTCGGCCACGAACGTCGTCCGGGTGGCCCGTGGGGCGCGGCCGAGCGGACGCTGCAACGCGCGACGCAGATCTCCGAGTGCGGCCTGCGTCTCGCTGGCGCAGCGCTCGCGCGCGTCGGCGGGCAGATCACCCGCGCCGTCGAGCGCCATCGACACCCCGAACAGCCGCTGGATCACGCCCTCGTGGATGTCCCGGGCGAGGTCGATCCGCTGCTCCAGCTGCTTGGCCTTCTCCGCCTGGGTGGCCACGATCCGCGCGAACGAGGCCAGCGCCGCCGCCTTGCCCAGCGTCCACAGCAGGTAGACCTCGGCGTCGTCGAGCGGCGGCTGCACCAGCAGCCGGTCGGCCAGGATCACGCCGATCGCGCGGCCGCCCGCGACCATCGGCGCGCAGACCAGCCGCACCGGCTCGGGGAACAGCTCGGCGTATTCGGCCGGAATACCGTCGCGGACGTCTCCGTTGAGCTCGACCACGCGGTCCTCCTGCAGCGCCTGGGCGGTGATCGGGGCCGACTCGACGGTCACGAACGCGCTGGCGAACTGCTCGAGCTCGAGGCCGTACGCGCCCACCGCCCGCACCCGCCGGCTGGCCGTGTCGTAGCGGAAGATGATCGCGCGGCGCATCCGCGCCAGCCGGCATACGGCCTGGCAGAGGCGGGCGTAGAAATCGTCGCCGCTGTCCGGATCCTGCTCTGACTGGGAGAGCACCTCGGCGAACAGCTCGAGCGCTTCGATGCCGACGGCGGCGCGTCCGCCCGCCGGGGTGGGTTGGCTCATCGCCCGAGCAAGGCTACTGCCGGTCCCTCCCGGAACGCGCTAGGCGTCGGTGTGCAGCAGCCCGAGCCGGAGGGCCTGGTGCGGCGCGAGGTACACGCGCCAGCGCTCCGCGCAGCGAGGGCAGTGACACTCCACCGAGGGGTCATAGCCCTCGAGCGCCGCCTCCCACTGGACCTCCTCGCTGCACAGGCACAGCGGGCAGGCCAGGGACGCGGTCACGAGCTCGTCCGGGTCATCGGCCCGGAACCGGGCGGTGTCGGCAAGCAGGGTCATGATTCTCCTTAAGCCATCAGGGCCTGGACCCGAGAGATGGGGCGCTTGCCCCAGCGGCTGAGGGTGGCGAAGTCGAGCAGCCGCTCGAGGTAGTCGCCCAGCGGCGAGACGCGGATCCCGGCCGGCTCGAGGCGGGCGCGCGTGGCCGACTCGTCGAACACCGCGCCGATCGAGAAGTAGGGAAAGTAGACGCTGGAGCCCTCGATCGCCGAGCGCTGGGTCTCGCTGCAGTCGTCCGCGGCGAACTTGGCGTAGTCGGCGGGCGAGAGGACCCGTGGCAACGGCCGGCGGAAATAGCGGCTGGCCAGCTGCGCGATCTCCCACATCGTGCTGGCCTCTTTGCCGGCGGTCAGGTGGTAGGTCTCGCCGATGCCGTGGGGGTGCTCACAGAGCTCGTGGATGGCGTCAGCCACGTAGTCGATCGAGACCACGTCGACCGGCGCGCTGGGGATCGCCGGAACCGCCTCGAACAGCCCGCGCGCGAACGCCCGCAGCGGCCAGTAGAGGACGTTGAAGGCGGAGGTCCAGCCGCTGCGCCGGTCGCCGACGACGATGCTCGGGCGCATGATCGTGAACGGCAGGCCCGACTGCGAGCGGACCAGCGCCTCGGCCTCGAACTTCGACTGCTCGTAGGAGTTGTGGAAGGCCTGCCCGACGTCGTGGTCGCATTCGGCGAAGCGCCCGTCGTGGTTGCCGGCGATGTAGGCGGTGGAGACGTGCCCGTAGCGATCGAGCCCGCCCCGCTGCCGGGCCAGATCGGCGAACTCCAGCATCCTCCGCGTGCCCTCGAGGTTGATGTCGCGCGCCTCCTGCAGCGGCAGCGAGAATGACACCGAGGCGGCGCTGTGGACGATCGTGGTGACGCTCTCGGCGAGTTGCTCGCGGCGAGCGGCGGAGAGCCCCAGCCCGGGGGCGGTCAGCTCGGCGGCGATCGCCTGCACCCGCCGGGCGTGGCGGTCTCGATCCGGGCCCCGACCGAACAGATTGGCCAATACGGCGTCGAGGCGGTCGCGGGCGGCAGCGTCGTCCTGCGCCCGGATCAACGCGACGATCTGCCGATCGCCCTTCTCCAGGTACCGGGCCAGCAACTCCATGCCCACGAAGCCGGTCGCGCCGGTCAGGAGCACGGCTCCGTCAGCGCCGCTCATTCGTCCTCCCGCAGCGATCGGAACGCCCACTCCAGGCGCGCTCGTGTCTGGCTGGGGGCGATCAGCTCATCCACGTAACCGGTGCTGGCGGCTACCTCGGGACACAGGTGCGAGCTCTCGTAGCGCTGGGCCAGCCGGTCGCGCTCGGCCCCCGGATCGACCGCCGCGGCGAGCTCCCGACGGTGGATGATCCCCACCGCGGGCTTGGCCCCCATCACGCCGATCTGGGCCTGGGGCCAGGCGAACACGTAGTCGGCGCCGAGGTCCTTCGAGTTCATCGTGATGAAGGCGCCGCCGAAGGCCTTGCGGAGGATCAGCGTCACGCGCGGAACCGTCGCCTCGGCGAACGCGTGCACCAGCGTCGCGCCGAAGCGGATCACGCCCCCGGATTCCTGGCGCGTGCCGGGCATGAACCCCGGCGTGTCGACCAGCACCAGCAGCGGGATCCCGAAGGCGTTGCACTGCTTGACGAAGCGCGCGCCCTTCTGTGAGCTGGCGACGTCGAGCACGCCGCCCAGATAGCGCGGCTGGTTGGCGATCACGCCGACCGAGCGCCCGTCGATGCGGGCCAGCCCGGTGACCAGGTTGCGCGCCCAGCCGGCGGAGATCTCCAGCAGCTCGCCGCCGTCGACGATCCCCCGGATGACCTCGCGAACGTCGTACACGCGCCGGGCCTCGGCCGGCACGCAGGCCGACGGATCATGCGAGCTCGGCGGCCGTGACGGCACGATCGGCGGCTTCAGCTCGCGGTGGCGCGGCAGGTAGCCGACCAGCTCCCGGGCCAGGAACGCCGCGTCGATATCGGTCGGGGTGACGAAGTGGCAGACGCCGTTGCGCTCGTGCACGCGCTTGCCGCCGAGGTCGGCGGTGGTCACGTCTTCGCCCAGCGCCTCGCGGACCACGCCGGGCCCGGTGAGGAACATGCTCGAATCCTCGGTCATCACCACATAGTCGGTCAGCGCCGGCGAGTAGGCGCCGCCGCCGGCCGAGACGCCGGTGATGATCGAGATCTGCGGGACCCGGCCCGAGAGCTTGACGATCCGACGGAAGATCCGCGCGTAGCCGCCGAGGGCGGCCACGCCCTCCTGCAGCCGGGCGCCGCCGGAGGCGACGAACCCCACCACCGGGGCCTTCGCGCGATCGGCCAGTTCCAGCACCCGGACGATCGTGTCGGCATGGGCCGCGCCCAGCGAGCCTCCGGCGTATCCGGGGTCCTGGGCGTAGCAGTACACCGGTCGGCCGTCGATCATCCCGCTGCCGCCGATCACGCCGTCTCCGCTGCGGGCCTTCTCGCCCATCGGCAGTGAGAGCACGCTCGAGCGGATGACCTGCAGCGTGCCCGAGTCGCAGAGCACCTCGAGACGCTCGAGTGGTGTCAGGATCGAGTCGGTCCGGGGGGCGAGCGCCAGGCTCACGCTGGCCTCCACTCGCCGCTCGCCCGCTCGCGCTCAGGATCCATGAAGGCCGCGTGAGTCATCCGGCTGCGATCCCCCAGTCGATCACGGTGGCACCCCAGGTGAAGCCCGCGCCGAACGCGCCCAGCAGCACCCGGTCGCCGTCCTTCAACCGCCCGTCCCGCTCGGAGCGGGCCAGAGCCAGAGGCAGGGTCGCCGCGGACGTGTTGCCGTACTCGCCGATGCAGTCGACGACGCGATCGGCAGGCAGCCCGAGCCGCTCCCCGACCGCGGCCAGGATCCTCGAGTTGGCCTGGTGGTAGACGAAGAGGTCGATCTCGTCGAGGGTCACGCCCGTGGCCGCCGCGGCCTGCATGGTGGCCAGGGAAAGACGGGCGACCGCCTCCCGGAAGGTCTCGTGGCCGGCCATGTGGATCAGCTGCTCATCGCGCTTGACGAAGATGTATTCGGCCCCGGCGCCGTCGGCACCGAGGATCACCGGCCCGATCCGGCTCTCGGCCTCGGTGGCGATCAGCACAGCCGCACCGACCCCGTCGGCGAACACGGCGGCGGTCGAGCGATCGTCCGGATCGGTGATCGTCGTCATGAAGTCGGCGCCGAGGACGACCACCGACCGGGCGCGCCCGGCCTCGATCTGGGCCGATCCGACGGCGATCGCCGACAGGAAGCCGGTGCACGCGGAGCCTACGTCGAATGCTCCGGCGCGGTTGGCGCCGAGCAGATGCGCCACCAGGGGGGCCGCGTTGGGCATGATCTCGTCGGCGGTGGTGGTGGCCACGAGCACCAGATCGAGCTCGGTGGCCAGCACTCCGGCGCGCTCCAGCGCCAGCCGGGCGGCGCGGGCGCAATGCGCATCGAGGCGGTCGCCGACCCCGGCCACATGCCGCTCCCGGATCCCGGTGCGGCGCTCGATCCAGTCCTCGCCGACCCCGAGCCGGGCGGAGATCTCGCTGTTGCGAACGATCCGTTCGGGCAGGCTGATCCCGACCGCGGCGACTGCCGCGCCCGGGCGCATGGCCGGCCCCAGAGGAGCGCGGAGAAGAGTTTCGCCTGGACGTGCGATCGTGGTCACGACCTGAAAGCTGAGCCAGTCGACGCCGGCCCACAACCGCACGCTACGCGAAACCCGACAGGCGGGGGGGTCGGCTCCGGCCCCGCCACGCCGGCGTTTCGCCGCTCCGGCCGAGTGACGCGGCTGGCTTCTAGGCGCTCGAGCCCGCCGCGAGCTCGTCGATCAGGGCGGCCAGCCCGACCAGCAGCTCGGGCACGAGCTCGCGCTGCGCCGGCGCCAGCGACGCGACGAAGGCCCGTTTACGATCGCCCATCCACCGGTCCTGGGCATGGAGCAGATCGCGACCCGTATCGGTCAGCGTGACGGTCACCGCCCTCCGGTCCTCCCGCGCGCGTTGACGGCGGACGATCCCTCGCCGTTGCAGCGTGTCGAGGATGCGCGTGGCCGTCGAGGCGGTCACCCCGGCCTCGTCGGCGAGCTCCGCCACCCGGGCGGTGCGCCGGGCCGAGAGCGCCTCGAGCAGCGCGTACTGGGAGAGGGTCAGCGTCCCCTCGGCCGAACGCGGCGGGGCGCCGCGAGCCCGCCGCACGGCCCGCGCGAGCTCATCGAAGGCCACGAAGAAGCGCTGCTCCTCCTCGTCCCGCGGCGGCGCCGCGTTCTGGCTCACCCCTACGGTCATCGGAGGTATTCAGCCTAGCATGGCTGGCATGCCAATAACTTGGAGCAGGTCATGTTCCGGAACATCCTCGTCGCGGTCAACGGCTCCCGCCACGGCGACCGCGCGCTCAGCGAAGCGATCGAGCTCGCCACCGCCAACAACGGGCGCCTGACGATCCTCACCGCGGTCCCCAAGGTCCCGGGTTGGACCACCACCCCGATGACGGTGGCCACCGCCCAGGTCGTCGCGGCGGACCTCGAGCGCGACTCGGTCGAGCTGCTCGAGCGAGCCGTCGCGCTGGTCCCCGCCACCGTGCCGGTGCTGAAGATCCTCAGTCACGAACCCGTACGCCACGCGCTCAGGCGTCGCCTGCGCTGCGGCGAGCACGACCTGCTGGTGATGGGCTCGCGCGGCCGCGGGGCCGTCAGCGCCTCACTGCTCGGCAGCGTCAGCCACTACGCCCTCAACCACAGCCCGGTCGCCGTGCTGATCGTGCACGACGACGCCGTCGGCCAGGACGCCGCGATCTCAGCTACACGTGACCTGGTGGAACT
>JALYXK010000234.1 GCA_030947145.1 Actinomycetota bacterium | reverse complement strand
GTAGCTCTTTGCCAGCTAGCCCGCACCGCGGCGGATGCTACTAACAGAGCAGGTGTGTGAATTCCCTAATCTGCCACGCCCCGGCCGCGGGATGCAGCATCTCAGACGCGTTCGAGGATCGTCGCGTTGGCCATCCCCCCGGCCTCGCACATTGTCTGCAAGCCCCACCGCCCGCCACTGGCCTCCAGACCGGCCACCAGGCTGGACATCAGGCGCGCACCTGAGGCGCCGAGGGGATGACCGAGCGCGATCGCGCCCCCCCGCGGGTTGACCTTCTCGATATCGGCGTCGAAATGCCGGCGCCAGGCCAGCGGCACCGGCGCGAATGCCTCATTGACCTCGAAGTGGTCGAAATCCTCGATCTTCATGCCCGACTTCTTGAGCGCTTTCGCGGTGGAGGGAATCGGGCCGGTGAGCATGGTGATCGGATCATCCGAGGCCACCGCCATGGCGTGAAAACGGGCCCGCGGTCGCAGACCCAGCTCGCTGGCGCGCTGCTCGCTCATGATCAATAGCGCCGCCGCGCCATCGGTCAGCTGGGAGGAGTTACCGGCGGTGACGTGCCAGCCGGCCTTGGGAAACCGCTGGCTCATGTCCTCGGTCTGGAAGGCCGGCCGCAGCTCGCCGAGGCCCTCCACCGTGGTCTGCGGGCGGATCGTCTCGTCCCGGTCGACCACAGTCTCTGAGCCGTCCTCATGGGTCACCGTGATCGGCACGATCTCCTGGGAGAAGTCCGCGGCCGCCGCCGCCTGATGCGACCGGGCCGAGAACACGTCGAGATCGCGGCGGCCGAGATCGAACTTCGCCGCGACCAGCTCCGCCGAAACGCCCCGGGGGGTCAGGCCGGGCGCGTACCGCCGGTTCACCCCCGGGCCGGCCCAGTCCCTGTCGAGGCGCGCGGTGCCCATCGGAACCCGGCTCATCGACTCCACGCCGCCGGCGATGACGATGTCGTAGACGCCGGTCATCACCCCCATCGCCGCGAAGTCCGCCGCCTGCTGGCTCGAGCCACAGCGCCGGTCGATCGTGGTGGAGGGAACATGCTCCGGCAGGCCCTGACCCAGCCACGCCCAGCGTCCCACCGGCCCCGCCTGCTCGCCGACCTGGCTGACGCAGCCGATGATCAGGTCGTCCACCTCGGCCGGATCGAAGTCGTTGCGATCCACCAGTCCCGTCAGGGTCTGACCCAGCAGCTCGACCGGATGCAGGTCTGACATCGCGCCGCCTGGACGACCGTTCCTCGCCGCCTTGCCCTTGGTCATCGGCGAGCGAACTGCATCCACGATCACGGCATCACGCATCTCGGCTCCCCTTCTGTAGCTCGGCGCGAAGCATAGGCGCCGGTGTCAGCGCAGCTCGACGAGGCGGGGTGGTCTGCGCGCCGGCCTATACGATCGCCGATGTGTTCGAGGATCCGCAGGCTGAGGCTCGCAAGCTGCTGTCCGAGCGGGTGATCTGATCTCCGCTGCACTGATCACCGACGTCTCCCCGCGGGACGGGCTGCAGAACGATCCGGTCGTCCTGGGCCCCGAGATTCGCGCGGAGCTGTGCCATCGGCTGGCCGCGTCCGGTCTGGCCCGAATCGAGGCGGTCAGCTTCGTCAGCCCCCGCCACGTGCCGGCGATGGCGGGCGCCGAGGAGGTGATGGCGGCCCTGGGCGATCTCGACCCCGGGCTGCTGTCCGGGCTGGTGCTGAACGAGCGCGGTTTTGAGCGCGCAGTGAACACCGGGCTGCGACAACTGAACCTGTCGATCGCCGTCACCGAGACCTTCTGCCAGCGCAATCAGGGGTGCTCGCGCGTCGAGGCGGAGGCCTTGGTCGCCGAGCTGGCCCCGCGCGCGGCGGCCGCCGGGGTGAAGCTCGCCGTGACGATCGCCGTGTCCTTCGGCTGCCCGTTCGAGGGGCGGGTGGCGCCGGAGCAGACGCTCGCTCTGGTCGAGCGGGTGGCGGCCAGCCAACCCGACGAGATCGTGCTGGCCGACACCATCGGCGTGGCCGTACCCGCTGCCGTGCGGTCCTTGATCGCCGCCGCGATCACATTCGGGACGCCGGTGGGCGGCCACTTCCACGACACCCGCAACACCGGGATCGCCAACTGCCTGGCCGCGCTGGAGGTTGGCGCGAGCGGGCTCGACGCCTCGGCCGGCGGCGTCGGCGGCTGCCCGTTCGCGCCCGGCGCGACCGGCAACGTCTCGACCGAGGACCTGGTCTACGTGCTGGAGGAGTCGGGGGTCACCACCGGCATCGACCTCGACTCGCTGATCGCGTGCGGCCATTGGCTGAGCGAGGAGCTGGGGCACCCGATCCCCAGCGCGGTCTCACGCGCGGGGGGTTTCCCGCACACGCAAGGCCCCTGAGGTCTCACGAGGCCCGGCGTCACCGGAGCTCAGGATCGCCTCGCCGAGACACTTCGTGGGACGATGACGGAATGGGCGAGGAGCGGATTTCCGGGACGCTGGCCGCGGCGGCCACACCTCTGCGCGATGCCGGCGGACGACTCGACGAGGCCGCGTTCGCCCCGCTGCTCGAGTTCTACGCCGCCAGCGGCCTGGAGGGACTACTGGTGCTCGGCACCACCGGGGAGGGAATCCTGCTGCGGGGTGAAGAGCGCCGCCGAACCGCCGAGCTGGCGCTCGCCGATGCCGGGCCGCTGCGGGTGATCGTGCACTGCGGCGCGCAGAGCACGGCCGAGACGTGCGCCCTGGCCGCCCATGCCGCAGAGGCCGGCGCCGACGCGGTGGCCGTGATCGCCCCTCCGTATTTCGCCTTGGCCGCCACCGAGCTGCTGGAGCACTTCGCGGCGGCCGCCGCGGCCTGCGCGCCGTTGCCCTTCTACGTATACGAGTACGCCGACCGCAGCGGCTACGCCGTCCCGGTGGACGTCGTCCGGCAGCTGTGGGGTGGGCGCGGTGTCGGGCGTCGCCGCGGCGTTCCCGGAGGCGGTGTGCGCCCTCGTCGGTGACCCCACGGCCGAGCGGGCGGCGCTGGTGGAGTCGCTGCGCGGCGCGCTCTCGGCGCATCCATTCCAGGCCTCGGTCAAGGCCGCGCTGAGTTGCGCGGGGTGCCCGTTCGGCCCGATGTCCGGGCCCCGCTGCGGCCGCTGTCGCCGGCGGCAGCCGAGCGTCTGCGCATCGAGATCGAGCGCCTGCTCGGCACCACGCTCAGCACGGACGGACTCCCGCGGTGAGCGGGAGCGTATCCTGCCCAAGGTGTCGGACCTGCGGGTGGCGATCGTCGGCTATGGGCTGGCGGGGCGCTTCTTTCACGCTCCGCTGATCGCCGCTACGGCGGGGCTTCGGGTCGCCTCCGTGGTCACTTCCGACCCGGCGCGTCAGGTCCAGGTCGCGCGCGAGCACCCCGACGCGCGGATCCTCCGCTCGCCCGAGGACCTGTGGGCGAGCGCCGACCATGATCTTCTGGTGATCGCCGCGCCCAATCAGGTACATGCCCGCTTGGCCACCGAGGGTGTCGAGCGTGGCCTGGCCGTCGTCGTGGAAAAGCCGCTGGCCGTTTCCGCGGCCGAGGCGCAGGCGGTGGTCGATGGCGCCGAACGGGCTGGGGTCCTGCTCACGGTATTCCAGAATCGTCGCTGGGATTCCGATTTTCTGACACTGTCGCGGCTGCTGGCCGAGGATCGCTTGGGCAGCGTGATGCGCTACGAGTCGCGGTTTGAACGCTGGCGGCCGGAGCCGAAGGTCGAAGCCTGGCGCGAGGCGACCCCTCCGGAGCGGGGCGGCGGCAATCTGCTGGATCTCGGCAGCCATCTCGTGGACCAGGCGCTGGTGCTGTTCGGCCGGGCGACTCACGTGTACGCCGAGGTCGATGCCCGCCGCGGCACGCTCGGTGACGATGATGCCTTCGTCGCGCTGCGGCACGCCGGCGGCGTGATCAGCCACCTGTGGGCCTCGGCGATGACGGCGGCGCCGGGGCCTCGGCTGCGCGTGCTGGGCGACCGCGCGGCGTTCATCTGTACCGAGGTCGATTCCCAGGAGGACCAGCTGCGGGCCGGAGGCCGTCCCGACGACTCGCCCGACTGGGGCGTCGAGCCAGAAGCGCGTTGGGGACGTCTGGTCGCCGGTGAGAGCAGCGCGCCGGTGCCCAGCGAACGAGGTCAATGGCCGCGCTTCTA
>JALYXK010000210.1 GCA_030947145.1 Actinomycetota bacterium | reverse complement strand
GCGAGCGTCTATCCGGCCAGACGAGCGAGCGAGAGCGCGAACAGTTCCTGATCGTCGGTGTACCAGCGGTCGAGCGTCAGCCCGGCCGCGGCGAAGTCGGCCTCGAGCCGGGCGCGGGTGAACTTCGTGCTGATCTCGGTTCGGAGCTCCTCGCCGGGAGCGAAATCGACACGCAGCCCCAGGTCGGCGATCAGGACGCTGCAGGGCCGGCGCGCGCGCAGGCGCATCTCGACCCACTCGTGCTTGCGATCGAAGAACGCCACGTGGTCGAAGGCCTCGGGTGAGAAGTCGGCGCCGAGCTCGCGGTTGATCACGTGCAGCACGTTGCGGTTGAACTCGGCGGTCACGCCCTCGGAGTCGTCGTAGGCAGCCTCGATCACCGCCGGATCCTTGACCAGGTCGGTGCCCAGCAGCAGACGGTCATCGGGCCCCATCAGCGCGCCGATCTTCCGCAGCAGTCCGCGGCGGGTCCCGGGGGGGAAGTTCCCGATCGTCCCGCCGAGCAGAGCTACGAGCCGGGGGACGCCATCGGCGCCGGGGACGCGCTCGAGGTGGCGCTCGAAGTCGCCGATCACCCCGTGGACGACCAGGCCTTCGTACTCCTCCACCAGCCGGACCGCCGCCTCCTTGACCACACTGGCCGACACGTCCAGGGGGATATACCGCCGCAGCGTGCCGGACTCGGCCATCGCCGCCAGCAGGATCCGGGCCTTGTCGGCCGAGCCCGAACCGAGCTCGACCAGCTCGCCCGCGCCGGTGGACCCGACGATGTCCAGCGCGTGATCCTCCAGGATCTGCCGCTCGGTCCGGGTCGGGTAGTACTCGGGGAGCTCGCAGATCCGCTCGAACAGCTCGGATCCGCGGGCGTCATAGAAGTGCTTTGGCGGCAGCTCCTTGAACGGGCGCGTGAGCCCGTCGAGCACGTCATTGGCCAGGGAGCGCTCCTCGGCTTCGGACAGCCATGAGTCGATCTGGATGTCGGCGGTGTTGATTACGGACTTCATCTCAGAGATCCCTCGCGATCCGGAAGCCGGCGAAGATCTGCCGGCGCTCGGGGTAGTCCCAATTGCGGAATGTGGGCGTGGCCACCCGGGCGCGGCTGGCCCAGGAGCCACCCCGCAACACCTGGTATTCGCTTCCGAAGAAGACCTTGGAGTACTCCGGGTAGGGATGGGCGATGAAGCCCGGATAGCCGTCGAAGTGGCTCGAGGTCCACTCCCAGACGTCCCCGATCATCCCGAGGCAGCCCACGGGCGAGGCGCCGGCCGGGTGAGCGGCGGCGGGCATCACCCCACCGCCGAGCTGGTCGATGTTGGCGTGGACACCCGGGGCGGGGTCCTCCTCGCCCCAGGGGAAGCGCCGCGCCGAGTCCAGCTCCTGATCCCAGGTCGCCGCCTTTTCCCATTCGAACTCAGTCGGCAGGCGGGCGTCGTGCGAACGCGCGAAGGCGTCGGCCTCGAACCAGGAAACATGGACGACCGGACTATCTGGGTCCAGTGGCTGGAGCCTGCCCAGGCGCGACTCGGCTCCCAGGTCCGCCGTCCACGCGGTAGGTCGCGTGATGTCGTACTCCTCCTTCCAGGCCCAGCCCTCGTCCGACCACCATTCCCGGCGCTCGTAGCCGCCGCCCTCGACGAAAGTCAGGTAGGAGGCATTGCTGATCGGGACCTTGGCGATCTCGTAGTCGCGCACGTCGGTCCGGTGCCAGGGGCGCTCGTTGTCGTAGGCGAAGCCGCTCGGCGGGGCGCCGATCGAGCATTCTCCACCCGGGACGCGGACCAGCTCGAGGCCGGTGAGACGGGCCAGCGGTCCGGCGGGAGCGGCCCGGCGGCCGGCCAGCGTGTAGCCCGGCAGTCCGGCGAGCTGGATCGTCTGGAGCATCGTCTCGTTGTGCTGGTGCTCGTGGCGCAGCACCAGCTCGTGCACCAGCCCGTCGGCCACTCCGCGCTCGTCGATCACGGCGAGCGTGCGCGCGCGCACCTCCTCGAGGTACTCGCGGGCCTGCGCCGGACGCAGTAAGGGCAGCGACCCGCGGTTCGCGCGTGGGGTCTCGAAGGCGTCGTAGACGTCGGCGAGATCGTCGCGCAGCAGCGGCCGGCCGCCGAATCGGTGAACCAGCCACAGATCCTCGAAGGCGCCGATGTGCCCGAGGTCCCAGACCAGCGGGCTCATCAATGGCGAATGGACCTGCTCGAGTCCTTGATCCGAGATCGAGGCGACCAGCGCCAGCGTCCGCTCCCGCGCTTCTCCGAGCGCCCCGACGGCTTCCGACGCGGTCAGGCCGGCTTGCGCTGCGATCGGGCTGGCCATCTACGTGATTGTTCCATCCCGCCGATAAACGGAAACAAAACTACTGCTCGGCTCCACGAGCGGCGAGCGCATAGCGGACGTAGAGCGAGCCGTGGCGCTCCAGCAGCCATTCGATCCGCAGCGGCTGGAGCTCCGGCAGCTCGGCCCCGCTGGTCACTGCCGGGCCGTTCCCGCCGCCGACGAGCTTCGGCGCCAGCGTCAAGAACAGCTCGTCGACCAGGGTCTCACGCACCAGCGCGCCGAACAGCGTCGGACCGCCCTCGCACAACAGCGTCCTCACGCCGAAGTCGGCCCGCAGGCGCCGCAGCGCTGTGGTCAGCGTCAACTCGGAGGGGTCGAGTGCTACCACCTCCACCTGGGCCGCCGCGGAGCCGAGCCGCAGGGCGGAGGCGGTGAAGATCACGATCCTCGCCTCCGGTTCGGCGAACAGCGGGATCTCGGTCGGCACCTCGCCGCTGCGGGTGATGACGACGGCCAGCGGCTCGGGGCTCTGGCCGCGGGCCGCGCGCCGTGCCCGCCGCTCGGCCGTGCCGAGGATCCGCCCGTAGCTCTCGGTGCTCAGCGTGACGGTCCCCGCCATCACCGCGTCGGCCGATTCCCGCAGCCCGTGGAACATGGCATGGTCGCCGTCGTCGCCGAGCGCGCCGGACCTGCCGGCGTAGGACGCGCGGCCGTCGGCGCTGGCCACGAAGTTGACGAACGTGTAGGGCCGCCGCCCCGAGGCTCGGGCTCCGAGGTCCAGCGAGCCGAGCAGATCCTCGACGCTGACCTCCGCCGACTCCGGAAACAGCCGGCGAAAGGTCACGGGCTCGTTCGACACCGGTGCGAACCTACCAGTTCGGTCTCGGAGTCAGTTAGGCTGCCCGACGATGGACATCCGGAGGCTCGACAGGGGCGAACTGGTCGCGGCAATTGGCGGGATCCTCCTGGGGGTTTCGCTGTTCCTCGAGTGGTACAGCCTCGGCGACAAGTACACGATCCTGAACGGGTGCAAGGGTCCGGGTGGGGGGTGCACCGGCTGGGCGGCGCTCAGCTTCATCCGGATCCTGCTTCTGCTGGCCGCCGCCGCGCCCGCGATCCTGGCCTACATCATCGTCCGCGGTCACGCGTTATCGTGGCCGCGCGGAGAGCTGACCGCGGTCACCGCGCTGGCGGCACTGACCCTGGTGCTATTCCGCGGCGTGGTCGACAAGCCGGGGTCACCGCCCGGACAGATCAGTGTCAGCTACGGTTGGTTCGTGGCGCTGCTCGGTG
>JALYXK010000208.1 GCA_030947145.1 Actinomycetota bacterium | reverse complement strand
AACATCACCGGGTTCATGGTCGGTCGCGACTACGAGGCCGGCGGCATCGCCAAGGACGGGGCCAAGCTGGTCACGGCCGTCGCCTGCGCCAAGGTGCCGAAGCTGACGGTGATCGTGGGCGGCTCATTCGGGGCCGGCAACTACGGGATGTGCGGCCGCGCGTACTCGCCCCGCTTCTTGTTCATGTGGCCGAACGCGCGGATCAGCGTGATGGGCGGCGAGCAGGCGGGCGTCGTGATGACCGAGGTCGGACAGCCCGAGGTCGGGGCCCGGTTGCGGGAGCAGTACGAACGCGAGGGCCGGCCCTGGTTCTCCACCGCGCGGATCTGGGACGACGGCGTGATCGACCCTCGGGACACGCGCGAGGTGCTCGCGCGGGCGCTGGCCGCCTGCGCCGCGCCGATGCCGCGGCCCGAGGTCGGCTACGGCGTATTCCGGATGTGACCGATTGCGCGCCGCTGCGCGAGGATCTTCCCGAGGCGGCCGGCCTCGGCGACTGGCGCGTTCGTGATGCGATTCCAGGTGATGCGGACGGTCGCGATCTCGGCCGTCAGCATGTCGGCATCCCGGTCGCGGTCACGTTCGAACGCGTCGCGGTCGCGGTGGTACTCCCAACTGTCGAGTTCGACGATCAGTCGCTCGGCCTCAAAGTAAGCGTCGGCTTCGTAACCGAGGACCATGGTGTTGATCAGGGGTCGTGGGAGCCCAAAGCGTTCGCAGAACGGGAGAAACGCGTCCTCCCAGCCCGAGCGGGTGGGTCCGTCGGTCGTGTCGATGAACTCGGTGAGGAGCTTCACTCCAGCGTGCCTCGGGCAGCGCAGGCAGATGTCAGTCAGTTGAGAGCGTTTGAGGAACGGCGAGTGAAGGGCGTCGTTGACGGCTCGTTTCAGCTTCCGCTGGGGTAGCTGCGGGGCGGCGTCGAGCAGTGAGCGGGCCGGGGAGGTGACGAGGATTCCGTGCTGTCGGCGTTTGTCCCGGCGGGTGAGCGTGGTTGAGCGGTGGACGGTGATGCCGGCAGGCCTGCGGTTGGTTGAGGTGCTCACGTCAAAACCCTCGGGCCATTCCTTGGTGAATCCCCAGAGCGCGAGGGCGGCGACGTGGCTGAGCACGGCGCCGTCGCCGCAGGTCAGGACGGCAGCCGACGCGCGTTCGACCGGGGTGAGTAGCGGCCGCCCGACCGAATAGACGCGAGGAGCGAAAGTGAGGTACAGGCGTCCGACGCGTAGCCGGTAGGTGATCGCGTTCTTGTCCAGACCCAGGCTCAGCAGCTGGTCTCTAGTGACGTTGCTCTGCTGGCGAAGGGCGATTGCGGCAATCGCGGCGTCGATTGGGTCGGCCATCGGTCACCGCCGGGGGAGATTGGCGGTCTGGGTTGAATAATTCAACCCAAGCTGCCAACAAGCGCTAAATCGGGATGGGCGCATTCAGGCAAGGATCGCTCTGGACAAGCGTCCCGGCGCGAGATGTCGCAGTAATTTGACGCTCTCGGCGGAAGCCTGTTACGCCTGCGGTCAGCCAGACGCCTGGGCGGACAGCGCCCGCTCGAGGTTGTAGGCGGCCGAGATCAGGGAGAAGTGAGTGAAGCCCTGCGGGAAGTTGCCGAGCTGCTCGCCGGTGGAGCCGACCTGCTCCGCGTACAGGCCGAGGTGATTGGCGTAGGTGAACATCTTCTCCAGCGCCAGCCGCGCGTCCTGCAGCCGACCGGCTCGGGTCAGCGCCTCGACGTACCAGAACGAGCAGATCGAGAACGTCCCCTCGCCGCCGTCGAGCCCGTCGGGCGAAGCCTCCGGGTCGTAGCGGTAGACCAGCGTGTCGGCCACCAGGTCGGACTCGATCGCGGCCAGGGTTGAGAGGAACCGCGGTTCGGTCGGCGCGCAGAACTTCACCATCGGCATCAGCAGCAGCGAGGAATCGAGCACGCCGTCGTCGAGTCGCTGCACGAATGTCCCGCGCTCGGCGTTCCAGCCCCGGGCCATGATCTGCGCGTAGATCTCGTCGCGCACGCTGGTCCAGCGGACGACGTCGGCGGGCAGGCCGCGCTTGCGGGCCATCCGCACCATTCGCTCGATCGCCACCCACGACATCAGGCGCGAGAACGTGTGCTGCTGCTCGTTGGCGCGGGTCTCCCAGATCCCCGTGTCGGGACGGTCCCAGTTGTCCATCAGCCAATCGAGGATGCGGCTCAGGGCCTGCCAGGTGTCGTGCGAGATCGGGGTGCCGTACTTGTCGAACAGGTAGATCGAGTCGATCAGCTCGCCGTAGATGTCGAGCTGCAGCTGCTCGGCCGCGCCGTTGCCGATCCGCACCGGTCCAGACCCCCGGTAGCCGCAGAGGTGCGCGAGCTCCTCCTCCGGGAGGTCGGGACTGCCGTCGATGCAGTACATCGGCTGCAGCGGACCCGCGTCCCGGTCGCCGTCGGCGTGCTCATGGTCCCGCAGCCGCTCGGTCGTCCAGCGGCTGAACGCGGCGGCCTCGGAGCTGAAGCCCAGCCGGATCAGGGCATAGACGGTGAACGCGGCGTCTCGGATCCAGACGAACCGGTAGTCCCAGTTGCGACCACCGCCCAGAGCCTCCGGCAGCGAGGTCGTCGGCGCCGCGATGATCACGCCCGTGGGCTCGTAGGTCAGCAGCTTCAGCGTCAGCGCGCTGCGATGGACCATCTCGCGCCAGCGCCCCTCGTAGGTCGACTTGTTCAGCCATTCGCGCCAGTAGCGCACGGTTTGCTGGAACAG
>JALYXK010000204.1 GCA_030947145.1 Actinomycetota bacterium | reverse complement strand
GACATCACGATCCACACCTTCGTGCACGAGAACATCAAGGAGTTCATGCAGGGCTTCCGCTACGACGCCCATCCGATGGGGATGCTGCTGGCCTCGGTCGGGGCGCTCTCGACCTTCTACCCGGAGGCCAACGCCATCAAGGACCCCGAGAATCGGTACATCCAGATGATCCGGCTGCTGGCCAAGATGCCGACGCTGGCCGCGTTCTCCTCCCGCCACAACCGCGGGATGCCCTACGTCTACCCGGACAACGATCTGAGTTACGCGGGCAACTTCCTCAGCATGATCTACAAGATGACCGAGCTCAAGTACGAGCCGGACCCGCGGCTGGAGCACGCCCTCGACGTCCTGTTCATCCTCCACGCCGATCATGAGCAGAACTGCTCGACCAGCGCGGTGCGCAGCGTCGGCTCCTCGCAGGTCGACCCCTACTCCGCGGTCGCCGCCGGGGTCGCTGCCCTCTACGGCCCGCTCCACGGTGGCGCCAACGAGGCGGTGCTGCGGATGCTGGGGCGAATCGAGAAGAAGGAGAACATCCCCGGCTTCATCGAGAGCGTCAAGAACGGCGACGAGAAGCTGATGGGCTTCGGCCACCGGGTCTACAAGAACTTCGACCCGCGGGCCAAGATCATCAAGACCGCCACGGACGAGGTCTTCGAGGTCACGGGCAAGAATCCGCTGCTGGAGATCGCCACCGAGCTCGAGAAGATCGCCCTGGAGGACGACTACTTCATCAAGCGCAAGCTCTACCCCAACGTCGACTTCTACTCGGGCCTGATCTACGAGGCGCTGGGGATGCCGGTCCAGATGTTCCCGGTGCTATTCGCGATCGGGCGGACCAGCGGCTGGATCGCCCAGTGGCTCGAGATGATCGACGATCCCGAGCAGAAGATCTCGCGTCCCCGCCAGATCTACACGGGCGGCCGCGAGCTCGACTACGTGCCGATTTCCGACCGCTGAGTCGACGGGGCCGGCCCGGCGCCCCGCCACGGCGACGGATGTGCGCGATCGCACATCCGAACAGACGTTCGCTACGTACGGTAATGGTATGGAAACCGTATCCCTGCGCAGCGGCCGTACCGTGGCGATCCGCCGGATCCGCCCGGACGACCTGAATCGGCTGCGGGCGGCCCACGACCGGCTCTCGCCGGAGAGCAAATACGCCCGCTTCCTGGCGGCCAAGCCGCACCTGTCCCTGGCCGACGCGCGCTACCTCGTCGATGTGGACGGCTGGAATCACTTCGCCCTGGTGGCCACGTCCGTCGAGGGCCCGGAGGAGATCCTCGGCGTGGCCCGGTTCGTCCGCTTGCCCGAGGATCGGCGGGTGGCCGAGTTCGCCATCGTGGTGGGTGATGCCTTCCAGCGCGAGGGCCTGGCCTCGGAGTTGCTCGAGCGGCTCGCCGATGCCGCGCTGGCGCAGGGGATCGAGCGCTTCACCGCGACCACCCTGGCCACCAACGAGGCGGTCCACCGCCTGATCCGGCGACTCGCCGGTCGGCTGCCCAGAGCCCGCCGCGTAGGCCACCTCGACGAGATCGAGTTCGAGCTGGCCTCCTGAGCGCCGCTCGCGCTGGCATGATCGCGGCGTGAGTTGGAAGTTGACGGTCAGGATCGGGCCCAAGGTCGAACGCTCCCGTTACGACGAGCTGCACGGGGCGCTGGACGCAGCCGAGGCCCGGGCCCGAGAGATCGCCGGCGAGCTTCCGGGGCGCGCGATCGACACACCGATCAAGCGCTTTGACCCGGTCCAGCAGGTCGCGGCGCGACTCGAGCTGGCCGGCCCCGAGCGGCTGGTCCCGAGCGTCCGCGCCGGGCTCGACGTCCGCGGCGACGGCTCGACCGAGGCCTACCTCGGGCGCGTCAGGCGCGAGGCGATCGAGCAGCGCAAGGGCGAGAACGCCTACCGGGCCCTGCGCCGGGCGATGGCGGAAAAGGTCAAGGGGAAGGGAAAGGCACAGGCCAGGGCCAAGGCCTGAGGCGGCCTACAGGACGAGGGTCGCTCCGTGACGGCGCAGCCAGCGGGCGTGCTCGCGATAGTCCGGGCAGTGGGAGGCCAGCAACGCCCAGAACCGGGGCGAGTGGTCCATCACGTCGAGATGGCAGACCTCGTGCCAGACGACGTAGTCGAGCACCGGCTCGGGGGCCAGCAGCAGCCGCCAGTTGAAGCTCATCGCGCCCGCGCGCGAGCAGCTCGCCCAGCGCGTCTTCTGGCCCCGGATGGTCAGCGCGGCGTAGGAGTTCCCGGCTCGGGCGCAGGCCCGGTCCAGGCGCGGGGTGACCTCGTCCCGCGCCGCCCGGCGGAACCAGCGCTCGAGCGCCGGCTTGGGGTCCTCGGCCGGAACGATCAGCTCCGAGCCGCGGCGGTGCACGCGGGTGCGCCCGGCCTGCGGGACCAGGCGCAGCGACTCGCCCAGATACGGGATCTCATCGCCGCGGGCGGCCAGCGTCGCCTTGGTGCCGGCCAGATCGTCGAGCCGGCGCTCGATCCACGGCCGCAGCTCGGCCACCACGGCGGCGGCCTCGCGAGCCGGGGCGTGGGCGCCCCGCCGGAAGACCGCCGCGGGGAGCACGACCTCGACCCCGCGCGCGGGATCGACGGTCACCCGAGCCCGTCGAGCCCGGTCCGAACGTCGGATGCTGTACGCGATCCGTTCCACGGCGGGAAAGGGTACGGTCCTGACAGGACATGGCCTCGATCCCCGAGCTCCCCGACACGCTCACCGACGGCGTCGTGTCGCTGCGGCTCTACGCCGAGCGGGATATCCCCGAGATCCTGATCGCCTACCAGGATGACCCGCAGCTGCCCGATCGGCTGGGCCAGCTCCGCCCGCCGAGCGGAGCCGAGCTCGGCGGCGAATCCGAGCGGGCGGCCGCCGAGCGGACCGCGGGTCAGCGGGTCAGCCTGACCATCCTCGAGCCCGGGTCCGACACCTGCGTCGGCCGGCTCCTGATCGACGAGTTCGACTGGGATAACGACCGCGCTCGGATGCAGGTCTGGATCGCCCCGGCGGTGCGCCGCCGCGGGCTGGCCAGCGCGGCGATGGGGCTGGCCTCGCGCTGGCTGTTTCACCATTCCCGGCTCGAGCGGCTCGAGGTGTTCGCCGATCCGGGCAACCAACCGGCCCTGAGTGCCGCCGCCGCCGCGGGATTCTCGCGCGAGGGGGTCCTGCGCGCCTACGAGGGCGGCCGCCGCGGCCGCCACGACATGGTGTCCTTCTCCCTGCTCCGCGGGGACATAGGATAGGGTCGCGATGCCCGAGACCTGGCGCGTCAAGCTCCCCGAAGGCCTCCGCACCCCGTTCGACGTCTACATCAACGGGGTCCGTCAGGAGCTGGGCTCCGACTACCAGGTGTCGGCCGGCGAGCTGGTCTTCGACCGCGAGCTGGTGCGCCACAAACTCAGCCCCTGGGCCTGGTTCATGGGCGCCTGGGGGATCGGCACCTACAAGCGCAACGACGAGATCGACATCCGCTACGAGCTCGACGGCCGGCCCATGGTCGCCCAGGGTCTCGAGGTCATCGCCCCCGAGCCCTAACGCCACTCGGCGGCGACGGGCCGCTAGGCGGTTGACTGACCTTCGGCGCCGGAGCCCACGGCGAGCCGCCCGGCCCAGGGCCGCAGCAGTTTCAGCGCGGAGAGGATCGCCCGCGTCGCCGGCGAGCGGTTCAGCGTGTAGAAGTGGATCCCCGGGGCTCCGCGGGCCAGCAGCTCGGCGCACTGCAGGGTCGCGTAGGAGACCCCGAGCTCGACCACGGCGTCGGGATCGTCGACGCGCAGGTCGAGTTGCGAGAGCAGGGCGGGCGGGATCGTGGCGCCGCACATGCCGGTGATCTTCTTGATCAGCGAGACGTTGGTGATCGGCATGATCCCGGGGAGGATCGGCACGTCGATGCCGGCCGCGCGGGCTTCCTCGACGAAGTTGAAGTAGAGCTCGTTGTCGAAGAACACCTGGGTGATCAGGAACGACGCGCCCGCCTGCACCTTCGCCTTGAGGAAATGCAGGTCGTGGGCGAGGTCGACCGCCTCGGGATGCACCTCGGGGAAGCAGGCCGCCCCGACGCTGACCTCGGGGCGATGCTCGGCGATCAGCGAGGCCAGCTCGGTCGAGTAGTGCAGGCCGCCGGGATGGGGTGTCCAGTCCGTGTCACCCGCGGGCGGATCGCCGCGCAGCGCGAGCACGTTCTCGATTCCGCTGGCGGCCAGCCGGTCGAGCACGCCGCGCAGTTCCTCGACGCTGGCGCCGACGCAGGTCAGGTGGGCCATCGCCTCGATCCCCAGATCCAGCTTGAGCGAAGCCACGACTTCGAGCGTGCGATCGCGGGTGCTGCCGCCGGCGCCGTAGGTCACCGAGGCGAAGTCGGGCTGCAGCGGGGCCAGCGCCTCCAGCGCGGCCCGGAGGTTTCGCTCGCCCTCGTCGCTCTTCGGAGGGAAGAACTCGAACGAGAAGACGGGCTCCTCGTTCCTGGCGATGATCTCGTCGATCCGCACGGTGGTGGCACTCTACCAACCTTGACATGGATGTGTAAAGGTTTGTCGCCGACCCCGGCTCCTCAGGCCGCCCGCCAGCGCTCCATCCCTTCATCGGGCTCGTGGGCCACCTGGCCCAGCACCTCGAGGTGGCGCAGATAGCAGAGGGTCTGCGACAGCAGCCAGGGCGCATTCGACGGCGTCACCGGCTCGCCGTACACCTCCGGGGAGAGCTCGAGCACCGTCCGGGGCCCGCCGGCCAGACCGGCCAGGACGGCCTCCAGGCGCTCGGCCACCAGGCTGCGGTTCCCCTCGATATGGCCGTGGACATCGGTGAACGGCTTGCCGTGTCCCGACAGCGCGAGCCGGGCATCGAGCGCCTCGACCACGTCCAGCGAGTGCAGAAATTCCCCCACCGGATCCGGCGAGTCTCCGTACTCGAAGAACAGCGAGATCCGGCCCAGGACGTGATCGCCGGAGATCAGAATGCGCCGCTGGGGCTCGAACAGGCAGACGTGCGACGGCGCGTGACCCGGGGTCTCATAGACGGTCCAGGGGCCCAGGTCGGACTCGATCTCGACCCCCGCGACCAGATCGCGATCCGGCTCGATCACCTGGGCGACCCCCGACGGGCTGTCCTTCCTCAGCTCGGCGTAGCGCTCCAGCGCCTCGGCCGGGACGCCGCTCTGCCGGCCCACCTCGAGTCGGCGCGCCAGTGCGGCTTCGGGATCGTCCGCCCTGGTGGCGTTGGCGTGGTTGGGGTGCATCCAGAATTCGCAGCCGGCCCGCTCGCGGATCGGTGCGGCCTGCCCCCAGTGATCGGAGTGCGCGTGGGTGCAGGCCAGCAACCGGACCTGCTCGACCCGGAGGTTGACCTGGTCCATCGCCCGCTCGAGCTGGCCCATCGACCCGGGCTCGTGCATGCCGGTGTCGACCAGCACCACCCCCGAGCCGGAGGCGATCGCCCAGGCGTTGCAGTGCGGGATCCCCGGCCAGGGCAGGGGCAGGCGCAGGCGCCAGAGGCCGGGCAGCACCCGTTCGCCACGGCCGAGTTCGCGCTTGCGGTCCATGAGGACGCAACCATATTGGCGCCGCGTAGACTGCGCCGAGACGAGATGGCTTCGACCTCCGAGATCGCCAGGCGCTACTTCGCGGCGCTGACCGCCCACGACCTCGACGCCGCGGTCGCCTGCTGGCAGTCCGGCTCGATCGATCGCTTCGTCGGCCAGCAGGAGCTGGTCGCTCCCCAGGGCGTCCGGGAGCATTTCGCCGCGCTGTTCGCCGCCTTTCCCGACTTCACTTTGGAGATCCTCGACGTCACCACCGCCCGGGACCGCACCGCGGTGCGCTGGCAGGCCCACGGGACGTTCGCCGGTCCCGGCTTCTTCCAGGGCTTCGCCCCCAACGGCGCCCGGATCCGAATCGAGGGCTGCGACGTCGTCACCGTCAACGACGACCTGATCACCCACAACGACGCCTACCTCGACACGGCCGGCATCGCCACCCAGCTGGGCTTCCTCCCGCCGACCGGCTCGCCCGCCCAGGAGCGCCTGGCCAGGCTGGCCAACCTGGGTACGCGGCTGCGCACCTGGATCCACGGCCTCCCGCCCGAGCGCGTGGCCGACGGGGTCTGGGTCGTGCGCGGCGGCTTCCCGCTGCGGACGATGAACGTCTACCTGATCGAGGACGAGGGGGGCGTGACCGTGTTCGACGCCGGTATCTCGGCCATGACCGGCGCAGTGGCCACCGCGGCGGCAGGGCTGGGCGGAGTCAAGCGCGTGCTGCTCGGGCACGCCGATGCCGATCACCGCGGGGCGGCCCCCGGGCTCGGGGCCCCCGTGCTCTGCCATCCCGCCGAGCGCGAGGCGGCCGAGGCCTCGAACCCGCTGAGGCCGTACTGGGACTTCGAGAAGCTCTCGCCGATTGGCAAGTTCCTCTTCGCCCGGCTGCTGCCGGCCTGGGACGGTGGCGCGGTCCCGGTGGCCGGCACGGTGGAGGAGGGCGAGGACATCGCCGGCTTCACGGTCCTCAGCCTCCCCGGTCATGCCCCCGGGCTGATCGGTCTGCTGCGCGAGTCCGACCGGTTGGCGCTGGTCTCCGACTGCTTCTACACGCTCGATCCCCAGACCGGAATCAAGGGCGCCCCGCGCGTGCCCCATCCCGCGTTCAACCACGACACCGCGCAGGCTGCCGGCGCGATCGCCAAGTTGGCCGAGCTCGAGCCGGCGGTGGCCTGGGCCGGCCACGCGGATCCGGTCACCGGCGACGTGCGCGCCCAACTCGAGCGCGCGGCATCCGCGCTCCCCTAGCCGCGGCGCCGTGGGAAGACGCAGTCGCCAGCGCCAGAAGCTCTCGGATTCGCCGGCGGCCAGCGCGCCCACCACCGACTATGCCGACGCCGAGGGCAACGTGCTCACGCTGCGGGGGGCGCTCACCCCGGCCGCCCGCTCCGAATACGCCGCCGTGCTCCAGGGCGGGCTCAACCAGGAGGACGCCTGGCAGCGCGCGACGGAGCTGCTGTTCGAGCGCCTCGCGGTGAGCTGGACGATCGCCGGGCTCCCCACCAGCAGGCAGAACGAGCTGCTGACCCGCTTCCGGGTGGCCTCGGCCGCAGAGCGGCGCTTCGTCCGCGACTCGCTTCGCGCCCACGTGACCGAGAACTTCCCGGAGCTGCAGGCGCCATGATCGACGCCGGTGCGTTCGCCCGCCTGATCTGCGACTGGTGCCTCGAGGTCCAGCCGGGCCAGCAGGTCCTGGCCCTCTCCACGACCCTGGGCCAGGAGCCGATGCTGGCCCTGCATGGCGAGCTGCTGCAGCGCGGCGCCTGGCCGCTCTTGCGCTTCAGCCCGCCGTCGCTGACCGAGGACTTCTACCGTCACGCCCACGAGGCCCAGCTCGACTCCTTCGCCCCACTCGAGCTGACCGAGGTGCAGGAGGCCGATGCGTTTCTGCGGATCGACGCTCCGGCGAACACCCGCGCCCTGGCCGGCATCGACCCGGCTCTGATCGCCCGCGTCGCCCGGGCGCGCGCGCCGATCCAGGCGACGCGGCTGGGAGGGCGCTGGTGCGGAACCCTGTGGCCGACTCCGGCGCTGGCGCAGCAGGCCGGAATGGGCGAGCTCGAGTACGCCGAGTTCGTGCGCCGGGCGCTGTTCCTGGACCGGGCGGACCCGGTCGCCGCCTGGCTGGAGCTGAGCCAGCGCCAGCAGCGGGTCACCGAGCGCCTGGTCCCGGCCCAGGAGATCAGAATCGAGGCGGAGGGCACCGACCTGCGCCTGCGCGTCGACGATCGCACCTGGATCAACTCCGACGGGCGCCGCAACATGCCCAGCGGCGAGGTGTTCACCGGCCCGCTCGAGGACTCGGCGACCGGCACGATCCGCTTCGACGTACCGTCGCTGAACCGCGGAGCCGAGGTCCGCGGGGTGGAGCTGAGGTTCGAGGCCGGCCGGGTGGTCTCCGCCACCGCGGAGGCCGGGGAGCATGTGCTCCAGGCCGCACTGGCCACCGACGACGGCGCCCGCTTCCTGGGGGAGCTGGGAATCGGCACCAACTCGGGCATCGACCGGGCGACCGGCTCGACCCTGCTCGACGAGAAGATCGCCGGCACCGTCCATCTCGCCCTCGGCCGCTCCTATCCCGAGACCGGCGGCGTGAACGCCTCGACCCTGCACTGGGATCTGATCTGCGATCTGCGCGGCTCCGGCCGGCTCAGCGCCGACGGTGAGGCGATCCTGGTGGATGGCGCGCTCCTGGTCTGAGCCCGCCGCCGCCGCTAAACGAAGTCCACACGTAGCGAAACAGGGGAGGTCGCTAGTTTGACCAGTTCAATGCGCCGCACCAAGATCGTCGCCACGATCGGGCCCACCTCACGGGACCCCGAGACGCTCGTCCGCATGGTTGAGGCGGGTCTCGACGTGGCCCGGTTGAACTTCTCCCACGGCAACCTCGAGATGCACGCCGAGAACGCCGAGCGGGTGCGGACGGCGGCGTCGAGGGCTGGCCGCCCGGTGGCGATCCTCCAAGATCTCCCCGGGCCGAAGCTGCGGGTGGGACCGATCGAGGACGGCCGGGTCGAGGTCAAGCCCGGCGAGACGCTCGTGCTGCTGTGCGGATCCACCGCCGAGGGGAACGAAAGCCAGATGTCGGTCAGCTGGCCCGGGCTGGCCGACGCCGTCGATCCCGAGGACGTGATCTATCTCGCCGACGGCGCGATTCGCCTCCGGGTGCAGGCAGTCCGCCTGGTCGACGGCGAGATCGAGACGGTGGTCGAGATCGGCGGCTCGGTGGCCTCGAGGCAGGGGCTGAACATCCCCGGCTCCACCCGCGGCCTGGCCGCCGTGCCCGAGGAGGACCTCGACATGCTCCGCTTCGGCGAGTCGATCGGCGTCGACATGGTCGCGCTGTCCTTCGTCCGCACCGCCGAGGACGTGACCAGCGTCCGCCGGCACACGCGGCTGCCGCTGATCGCCAAGATCGAGAAGCCCCAGGCGGTTGACGCCGCCGAGGACATCATCCGCGCCGCCGACTGCGTGATGGTGGCCCGCGGCGATCTCGGGATCGAGCTGCCGATCGAGGAGGTGCCGCTGGTCCAGAAGCACCTGCTGAAGATCGCCGGCCAGCTGGCCCGCCCGTCGATCACCGCGACCCAGATGCTCGACTCGATGGTCGCCTCCTCCCGGCCCACCCGCGCCGAGGTCGCGGACGTGGCCAACGCGATCCTCGACGGCACCGACGCGGTCATGCTCTCGCAGGAAACGGCGATCGGCTCCTACGTGGTCGAGGCGGTGGCGATGATGGCGGCGATCGCCGAGCGCACCGAGCACGGCCTGCCCTACAAGATCTGGAACGAGGAGCGGGTTCGGCGGGACGCCCGCGACCCGGCCTACACGATCGCCTACAGCGCCTGCGCGGCGGCCCGCGACCTGCATCTGGCCGCGCTGGTGATCCCCACCCTCTCCGGCCGCTCGGTCCGCCTGATCTCCGCCCACCGCCCGTCGGTGCCGATCTTCGCGCTCTCCCCCGGCAGGGAAACGGTCCGGCGCTGCAGCCTGATGTGGGGGGTCCAGGCCGCGTCGATGCGCCGCCACGAGATCACCGAGGAGCTGATCTCCGACGCCGCCCGGCGCGTGGTCGAGCTCGGCTGGGTCCAGTCAGGCTCCCGGGTGGGGATCACCGCCGGGCTGCCGAGCGGGCGACCCGGCACCACCAGCCTGATGCAGATCCAGCGCGTCTAGGACCCGACACCCCGGCTACCGCTGTGCGCCGGCGCTGGGCCGTCGCGCCCGCGTGGAGGTGGCGCCGAGTTCGGTCGGGTCCTCTCGGCGATTACGCGGTAGCACCGGCGTAGAACTGAGCCTCTTGCTGGCCGAGGTCGGTCTCCGGCTCATCGCCATAGAACCACTCCCGGGCGATCCGGTGAAAGTTGCCGCGCGCGTGGAGCTGGGCGATCACGGCGAAGGTCAGGACTTCCATCCGCCGGCCGAAGAGGTGATCGGGCGGCGCGGACTCGTGGCGGAGCTGGCCGAAGTACTCCGACCGCGGGTCGCTCATGTCGATCAGGACCTGGGTGGCCCACTCCGGGGTCACCTCGACGTACTCGTCGTTGGTGTACCAAGAGGTCGCGGCCCGGAAGTGCTCGAGCACCTTGTCGGGGTTGAATTTCT
>JALYXK010000136.1 GCA_030947145.1 Actinomycetota bacterium | reverse complement strand
CTTGCTCGACCCGGGCCACGGTCTCGGACGGCACATCGATTCCGGGGACGCGAGAGGCGACGAAGCGCATGCCGGCGACGGTGCGCAGGATGCAGACGGAGGGGATCAGCGCGATCCGCTGGCTCAGGCCCGTCTCGTTCGCGGCGCGCATGAAGCGCTCGAGCAACTGCGGGCGGTAGCAGAGCTGCAGCTGGAGGAAGCGCGCTCCGGCCAGCGCCTTCTTGGCGGCGCGGCGCACCCGGTACTCGAACGGCGGCGCGCCGGGGTTCTCGACCGCGCCGACGAAGAAATGCGGCTTGGGCTCGAGTCTGCGGCCAGACAGATAGTGCCCGCCGTGCAGCACTCGGGTGAGGCCGATCAGCTGCGGGCCGTCGAGATCGATCACCCGGCGAGCCTCGGGCTCGTCGCCGGCGGTGACGTCGTCGCCGGTCAGGCAGCAGATGTTCTCGATCCCGAACATCGAGGCGCCCATCAGCTCCGCCTCCAGCGCGAGGCGGTTGCGGTCGCGGCAGGTCAGCTGCATCACCGGCTCGACCCCGCTCTGCAGCAGCGCGATCGCCACCGACAGCGGTGAGCAGTGGGCGTGCGCCGAGGGGTTGTCGGTGGCGTTGCAGGCGTCGAGGAAGGGCCGCATCGGCTCGAGCTGGCGGGCGATCTCGGCAAAGCCACCGCCGTCGATCACCGGCATCTCCGCCGTCACCACAAACTCCCGCCTGGTCAGCTTGCGCTCAAGGTTGGACATCCGCGCCCGGTCCGCCGCCTCCGCAGGCGCCCGCCCAGCCGGCCGGGACCTGGCGATCACGCCCGCTGAGCAGGTTGAGCCAGGACGAGCTGCCCTTCAGCGTGTGGTCGACCGGCGGGCGCAGGTCGTCGAGGTGCCCGCGCCACAGCGGCAGGCGCTCGGAGCGCTCGTAGGCCCTCAGCCACACGCAGCGCAGCTCCGGCTTGACCTCGCAGCGGCCATCCGGGCGCACCCCGCCGCAGGGGCCGTTACGCAGCGTCTTCGGGCAGGTCATCGGGCAGGTCAGTCCGGTGGAATGCAAGACGCACTGCCCGCACATCTGGCAGCCCCAGACGGGACCCTTGATCGCGTGCTCGGCGCGGGCGACGAGGGCCGCCGGAGTCATGCCGGTACCTGCTCCCGGTCCCGCTGCCGGCGTTTTTCAATCAGCTCCTTGGCCTTCTTCACCGCCGAGGAGGCGTCAGCCGAGTAGCCGTCGGCCCCGACGGCGTCGGCGTACTCCTGGGTCACCGGAGCGCCGCCCACCATCACGATCACGTTGTCGCGGATGCCGGCCTTCTGCAGCGCGTTGATGTTGGCCTTGAACATCGGCATCGTGGTGGTCAAAAAAGCCGAGAAACCGACGACGTCCGGCTTGTGCTCCTCAATCTGCTCGATGAACTTCTCCGGGGGCACGTTCACGCCGAGGTCGATCACGGTGAAACCGGCGCCCTCGAGCATGATGTTGCAGAGGTTCTTGCCGATGTCGTGCACGTCCCCCTTGACGGTGCCCATCAGGAACGTGCCGACCTGCCGGGTGTCGGTCTCGGCCAGCAGCGGGCGCAGGATGTCCAGCGCGCCCTGCATCGCACGGGCGGCGATCAGCATCTCGGGGACGAAGTAGTCGCCGCGCTCGAACCGCGCTCCGACCTCTTCCAGCGAGGGGATCAGCGCGTCGTAGAGCATCCGCTCCGGTTCCAGGCCCTGCTCGAGTCCGTCGTTGACTCCGTCCCGGACGGCCGGGGCGTTGCCGACGAGCGTCTCCTCGTACAGCATCTGCAGGAGCTCCTCGTTGGTCATGCGGCGTCTTCTCCTTCCTCGCGGTGGCCGAGACGGCGGCTCAGGATCCGCGCCTCGTCGATCAGGGTGGGCTGCAGCTCGCGGATCCGCGCCGGCGCCATCCGCAATGTCGGACCCGTGATGCTCAGGGCGGCGACCACGTCGCCGCGAGCTCCCCGGACCGGCGCCGCCATCGCGGCCAGGCCGGGCTCGAGCTCGTCGACGGCGGTGGCCAGGCCGGTGCGGCGCACGACCTCCAGCTCCGCGCGCAGCCGGGCCGGATCGGTGATCGTGGCGGGCGCGTGCCTGCGCAGCGCCGTCGCCGGAACGGTCGCCCGGCCGAAGGCCATGAACACCTTGCCCACGGCGGTGCAGTGATAGTCCACCGAGCGCCCGAGCCATTGTCCGGTGCCGAGGAAGTGGCGACTGTCCACCTGGGCCACGTGCTCGACGCCGTTACGGGCCGGCACCGCGAGGTTGATCGTCTCGCCGCTGCCCTGGGCCAGCGCATCGAGGGCCGGACGGGCCAGCTCGACCACGTTGCGCTCGAGCATGCCGCGCTCGGCCACCCGGAGAATCGCCGGGCCGGGGCGCAGGCGCCCGCGCTGGCCGTCCTGCTCGATCAGCCCGCGTCGCTCGAGCGCGCTGAGCAGCCGGGAGGCGGTGCTCTTGGGGATCCCGGTGGCCGAGACCAGTTCGGTCAGGGCCACCGGCTGGTCGCTCTCGAGCACGCGCAGGAGCAGGTCGGCGCCCCGGTCGACGGCGGCGACGCCGTGGGCTGGCACCGAGACGCCCCCCAGATCTTCTTCGCGAGAGACTTGGAACTCTTGTTCCACGGGGGATATATTAGGGCCGTTCGCCGTCAGGTCAAGCCACGAACCGAGGAGTCAGCTTGTTCGTCAACGCCATGCCCCGCTACGAGATCCTCAGCGAGGACGCGATGGCCGTGCTCGATCAGGGCTGGCGGCGGATCGTCTCCGAGCTCGGGGTCGAGTTCCTGCTGCCCGAGGCGGTCGAGCTGCTCCGTGCCGCCGGGCAGACCGTCGAGGACGAGAACCGGGTCAGGTTCGACCCCGACTTCATCCTCGAGCAACTGGCCAAGGCGCCTACGGAATTCGAGCTCCAGGCCCGCAATCCGGAGCGCACCGCCCACCTCGGCGGGGATCACATGGTCTTCGCCCCGGTCTACGGGTGCCCGTTCATCCGCGAGGGCGACGTCCGACGCGACGCCAAGATGGCCGACTTCGAGAACCTGGTCCGTCTCTCGCAGGCCTTCCCCGAGCTCGATTCCCCCGGCGGCACGATCTGCGAGCCCGAGGATCGGCCGCTGGACTCGCGCCACCTCGACATGGTCTACGCGCTCCAGACCCTGTGCGACAAGCCCTACATGGGCTCGGTGACCTCGGGCCCCAATGCCGCGGACACGATCCGCATGGGCGAGATCCTATTCGGCGGCCGCGAGGCGATCGAGCGCGCACCGGTCTCGATCTCGCTGATCAACGTGAATTCCCCCTTGCGCTACGACGACCGCATGCTCGGGGCGATGTTCGAGTACGTGAAGGCCAATCAGGCGGTGGTGATCACCCCGTTCCTATTGATGGGGGCGATGTCCCCGGTGTCGCTGCCGGCCACCCTGGTTCAGCAGATGGCCGAGGCCTTCGCCGGGATCGCGCTGGCCCAGCTGATCCGCCCCGGCGCGCCGGTGGTCTTCGGGTCGTTCCTCTCGAACACCGACATGCAGTCGGGCTCGCCATCGTTCGGGACGCCGGAGTCGGGCATCGGTGTGCTCTGCACGGGTCAGATCGCGAGGCGCTACGGACTCCCGTGGCGCGGCGGCGGCGCCTTGAACGCCTCGCAGACCGTCGACGCGCAAGCCGCCTACGAGTCGCTGATGACGCTGCTGCCCACCTTCCTGGCCGGAGCCAACTTCGTCATGCACTCGGCCGGCTGGCTCGAGGGCGGCCTGGTCTCCTGCTATGAGAAGTTCATCGTCGACATCGAGCTGCTGCGGGAGCTGCGCCACGAATTCACCCCGCTGGAGATCGACGAGGCCTCGCTGGCCTTCGACGCCCATGTCGAGGTGGGCGCCGGCGGGCACTTCCTCGGCGCCGTCCACACGCTCGAGCGCTTCCGCGAGTGCTTCTACCGGCCGCTGCTCTCCTCGACCGAGAACTTCGACCGCTGGACCAAGAAGGGCGGACGCGACACCACCGCCCGCGCGGCGGAGCTGTGGCGATCCACGCTCGACACCTACGAGCAGCCGCCGCTCGACGACGGCACCCGGGCGGAGCTCGAGGAGTTTGTGGTCCGGCGCCGAGGGGAACTCGGGGATTAGGGCACTTGCCACCGAGGCTAGACTCCTAATCTATGACTCATATATCAGCTGTCGGGGCACCGCGGGAGCTGATGGCGGACCGTGCCTACGAGCAGCTGCGGGACCGCATCGTCACGCTGCGAATCCCGCCGGGCGCGCCGATCGATGAAGATTCCGTCGGGCAGGAGCTGCAGATGGGGCGGACGCCGGTGCGGGAGGCGATCAAGCGGCTGGCGCTCGAGAATCTCGTCGCCGTGTTCCCCCGCCGAGGCACGTTCGCCTCGGAGATCAACATCACCGATCTGGCTCACATCTCCGACGTCCGGGCCCAGCTCGAGGGGCATGCCGCCTACCGGGCGGCGCAGCGGCTGACCGACCCCCAGCGCGAGGAGCTCACCGAGATGCTCGACGAGCTCGCTCACAGCGAGGGCAGTGACGACGTCGAGGCGCTGATGTCGCTGGACGCACAGGTGCACCGGTTCATCTACCGCTGCGCGGCCAACCCGTACATGGAGGAGACGCTCGGGCGCTATTTCAATTTGTCACTACGGATCTGGCACCTGGTGCTCGACCGGCTCCCGCACCTGTTCGCCCGGGTCCACGAGCACGAGGACGTACTGCGGGCGATCGCCGCCGGGGACGCCGCTCGCGCGCGCGACATCCTGGCCGATCACATCGCCACGTTCGAGCGCGAGATCCGCACCGTCCTGTGACTCGATGACCCGGCCGGCGACCGTCACCGACGGCGAGCCGGAGCCGGATCGGTTGCCGATCGCGCGCCTGCTGCTCTCCTGCGCCGACCGCGAGGGAATCGTGGCCGCGGTCTCCGGCTGCCTGGCCGACTGCGGGGCCAACATCATCCAGTCCGAGCAGTACTCGACCGACCCGCAGGGCGGCCGGCTGTTCATGCGGCTGGAGTTCCATATCGGATTGGCCGAGCTCGGGCGGTTCCCGGCGCAATTCGCTCCGCTGGTGCAGCGCTTCGGCGTGGACTACGCGCTCACCAATTCGGGCCGGCGCAAGCGCGTCGCGCTGATGGTCTCTCGCCCCGATCATTGCCTGCTCGACCTGCTCTGGCGCTGGCGTCGCGGCGAGCTGGGCTGCGACATCCCGCTGGTGGTGTCAAACCACGAGGATCTCCGGGCGGACGTCGCCCTCTTCGGCGTTCGCTACTTGCACATTCCCGTGCGGCCGGAGACCAAGGCCGCCGCCGAAGCGCGGCTGCTCGAGGTGCTCAGCGATGAGTACGACCTGGTCGTGCTGGCCCGCTACATGCAGATCCTCAGCCCTGATTTCCTGCAACGCGTGGGCATCCCGATCATCAACATCCACCACTCTTTCCTGCCGGCCTTCGCCGGCGCCGAGCCGTATCAGCAGGCACGCGAGCGCGGGGTCAAGCTGATCGGCGCCACGGCGCACTACGTCAACGAGGAGCTCGACGCGGGGCCGATCATCGAGCAGGACACCGCTCGGGTCAGTCACCGCGACAGTGTCGCCGCCCTCGAGCAGATCGGCCGGGACATCGAGCGCACGGTCCTGGCCCGGGCGGTGCAGCGCCACCTCGAGGACCGCGTGATCGTCTACGGCAATCGCACCGTCGTCTTCACCTGATCCGCGCCGCCAGATATTCGTCGAGCGGGGCGTCGTGCCCGAGGCGGGTGGAAAGCGCGTGCGCCTGGTCCAGCGCCACCCGCCCGAGCAGTCGCAGCCGCTGCGGAGCCAGCCGCAGCGACGCACCCGATGCCGCCAGCGCCGCGATCACTGTGCCGCCACGATCGCGAATGGGGGCCGCCACGGCCGAGAGTCCGGGCTCGAGCTCGTCCACGATCGTCGCGTAGCCCTGGTCGCGGATGGCCTCGAGCTCGCGGCGCAACCGCTCGCGGTCGGTGACCGTCGTGGGGGTGAGTTGCTCGAGCTCCCCGTCGGGAAGCTCGGCCGCCCCGAAGGCCAGGAACACCTTGCCGGCGGCCGTGCAGTGCAGCCCCAGCTCGCGCCCGATCCAGTTCGTCGCGCCCAGCAGGTGCCGCCCATCGACCTGGGCGATCGCCTCGGCCGCGGCGGGGCGGGGGAGGATCAGGTTCGCGGTCTCGCCGCTCTCCTCGGCCAGCCGGCGCAGGCTCGGCTGGGCCAGCTCGACCAGGTCCTCGCGGCCGATGCCGGAGCGCGCGAACCGCAGCGCGGCCGTGCCGGGACGCAGGCCGGTGCGCTCGCCGTCCCAGGCGATCAGGTCGTAGTGCTCGAGCGCGGCCACCAGCGGCGCCACGTCGAGCGCGGCGATGCCCACGACCTCGGCCAGCTCGGTCAGCGTGCGCGGCGAGCGCTCGAGCACGGCGGCGAGGAGCTTGGCGGTGCGGTCGGCCGCGGCCAGTTCCTCCGGGCCGTGACCGAGGTCGGCGGTCATGGCCGCCGACGGTTGGGGGTGAGCACCACCGTCTGCAGCTCGGTGAACGAGTGCATCACCTGGGCTCCGCCGACCCGCCCGATGCCGCTGTCGGTGCCGGAGCGCCCTCCAAAGGGCAGATGCGCCTCCCAGTAGTTGCTGGACTCGTTGATGTTGACCCAGCCGGTCCGCACCCGGTCGGCGAACTCGAGTCCGTGGTTCAGATCCGCGGTGAAGATCGCCGCCAGCAGCCCGTATGGCGATCCGTTGGTCAGCGCGATCGCCTGCTCGAGCGAGTCGATCGCCACCACCGGGGCGATCGGGCCGAAGGTCTCCTCGACGGCGACCCGGGCATCGGGCGGCACGTCGCTGAGCACGGTCGGCTGCCAGTACAGGTCGGTGGGGAAGCCGGAGGCCCGCGCGCCGCCGCTGAGCACGCGCGCGCCGCGTTCGATCGCGTCGCCGACGTGCTCGTCCATCTTGGCCGCGACCGGCTCGTTGTTGAGCGGGCCCATGGTGGTGGCATCGTCGAACGGGTCGCCCAGCCGGACCCGCTCGGTCACGCGCCGAGCCAGCAGCTCGACGAACTCGTCGCGCACAGCGCGGTGAACCAGCAGCCGCTCGCCGGCCGTGCAGCTCTGCCCGGCGCACAGGTAGCAGGCGGTCAGCGCCGCCTCGACGGCGGCGTCGAGATCCGCGTCGTCCATCACCACCAGCGGCCCATTGCCGCCCATCTCCAGCAGCGTGGCCTTGCCGGCGGCGGCCTGCGCGACCAACCGGCCGGTCGCCGTGGAGCCGATGAAGGCAACGCCGTCGGTGCCCGAGTTGCGGGCGATCTCATCGCCCACCACCGGGCCGGGGCCGGTCACCAGGTTGAACACGCCCGGCGGCAGGTCGGCGTCGGCGATGCACTGCGCCAGCGCCACGGCGCTCACCGCGGTCGTCGGGGCGGGCGTCCATACCACCGCGTTGCCGCAGGCCAGCGCGGGAGCGATCAGCTCGGCCGGCATCGTGTAGGGCCAGTTCCACGGGCTGATCACGCCGACCACGCCCCGTGCTCGCCGGACCAGCATCACCCGCTTGCCCGGGGAGAACGAGTTGGGCAGCTCGCCGCCCAGGCGCTTGGCGTCCTCGGCCGCCATCCGCCAGTACTCGACCAGCTCGTCGACCTCGTCGAACGCCTCGGCGCGCAGCGGCTTGCCCTGGTCGAGGGTCAGCGTCCGGGCCAGCGCGTCCCGGCGCGCCTCGATCAGGTCGCCCACCGCATTCATCTTGGCCGCGCGCTCGAACGCCGTCAGCCGGGCCCAGGCATCGGACGCCGCCCGCGCGGACTCGATCGCCCGGCGGGCGTCGTCGCGGTCGCCCTGGGGGACGGTCCCGATCAGCTCGCCGCTCGCGGGGCTGGAGGCGTCGAAGGTTTCGCCGCTCTGGCTGGGGCCCCAACCTCCCCCGACGAACATCTGCTGCGCGGTGCCTGTGGCCATAGATCGCTTTCCGCTCGGGGTCGCGTTGACACAGTAAGACAACTGATATATAACAGGCCGATCAGTCCTGGGTCAATCGATTCAACGCGCCGGCGCCAAGCTCGCGGCGCCGAGCTCGACCGTATTACTCGACGAGCCGCGCGACAAGCCCGCGCGGACTGGGGGTTTGATTGATGGCAACCGGAGACGCCTCGGACAGCGGCGAACTCGCTGGGTTTGGTTACAAACAGGAGCTTGACCGCTCGCTGGGCAGCTTCTCGTCGTTCGCGGCGGGGTTCAGCTACATCTCGATCCTGACCGGCGTGATTCAGCTGTTCGCGTTCGGCTTCCTGTTCGCGGGCCCGGCGGTGTGGTGGACGTGGCTGATCGTGCTCGGCGGCCAGATGATGGTGGCGCTGTGCTTCGCCGAGATGGCCGGCCAGTACCCACTAGCTGGATCGGTCTACAACTGGTCCAAACGCGTGGCGGGTGATTTCGCCTCGTGGATGACCGGCTGGATCTACGTGGTCGGCTCGATCGTGACGGTGGCTGCGGTGGCCGTCGCGTGGCAGGTGGTGCTGCCTCAGGTGTCGCCGAAGATCTTCCAGATCGCTGGTAGCTCGGCCGACGCCGGGTACTACTACACCAAGGGCGGCGCCCACAACGCGCTGCTGCTCGGGGCGATCCTGATCGTGTTCGGCACGATCGTCAACATGCTGGGCGTCAAGATCATGGCCCGAATCAACAACTTTGGCGTCATGGCCGAGCTGATCGGCGCCTCGATCCTGGTCATCCTGATCCTGGTCAACGCCCACCGCGGACCGGGCGTGGTGCTCCACAACCTGGGCCTGGGCAAGGGCCACAGCTGGCACTACTTCGGGGCGTTCATCATCGGCGGGATCATGAGCGCATACGTGATGTACGGGTTCGACACGGCGGGAACGCTGGCCGAGGAGACCAACGACCCACGCAAGCACGCGCCGCCGGCGATCATCCGCGCGTTGATCGCCTCCTCGATCATCGGCGGCCTGCTGATCCTGTTCGCGCTGATGGCGGTGAAGAACATCAACGACCCGAACATCACTGCCCTCGGGCTCCCCTACATCATCAAGCAGGCCCTGGGCAACACGGTGGGCAACGTGTTCCTGATCGACTCCGCGATCGCGATCTCGGTCTGCACGCTGGCGGTGATGGCCTCCTGCATCCGCCTGCTGTTCGCGATGGCCCGCGACGGGCGGTTGCCCTTCGGCCCGCAGATCGCCCGCGTGTCCGGGCGCCGTCGCGTCCCGGTGATCCCGGCGCTCGTCGTCGGCATCCTGGCGCTGGCGATCCTCGGCGTCAACTACGGCAACCAGAGCGCGTTCCTGGCGCTGACCTCGGTGGCGATCGTGATGTTCTACGTCGCCTACCTGGGCGTCACCGGCGGGATGCTGATCAAGCGCCTGCGCGGCCAGTGGCCACGCCCGGACCATGGCCCGTACTTCTCGCTCGGGCGCTTCGGGCTGTTGGTCAACACCGTGGCCGTCGTCTATGGCCTGGTGGTGGCGATCAACATCGCCTGGCCGCGCTCCGCGGTCTACGACTCGCTGGCCGGGACCAAGGATTCCGCCGGACACGTGATCCCCGGCCACTGGTACTGGCAGTACATCGCGATCCTGTTCATCGGCATCGTGGTGGCCATCGGCTCGGTCTACTACTTCCTCGTCTACAACAAGAAGCCGCTGACCGTTCTGGCCGAGCATGCGGCCGAGGTGCCGTCGCTGACCGGCGAACCGGCGATGGGCGAGATGGCGCCGTGATCGACGCGGGCGAGTTCGACTACGTGATCGCCGGCGGCGGAACCGCCGGCTGCGTGGTCGCCGCCCGCCTCACCGAAGACCCCTCGGTCAGTGTGTGCCTGATCGAGGCGGGGCCATCCGACGTCGAGGATCCGGCCGTGCTGCGGCTCGAGGACTGGATGTTCCTGCTCGACTCCGGCTATGACTGGGACTACCCGATCGAGCCGCAGGAGCGGGGCAACAGCTTCCTCCGTCACGCCCGGGCCAAGGTGCTGGGCGGCTGCTCGTCGCACAACTCCTGCATCGCCTTCTGGACGCCCCAGGAGGACCTCGACGAATGGGCGGCGGCCGGGTGCGAGGGCTGGAGCGCGGCGGACTGTTGGCCGCTGATCGCGCGCCTGGAGACCAACGACGGTCCCGGCGATCACCACGGGCGCGAGGGCCCGGTCAACATCCGCACGGTGGCACCGGAGGATCCCTGCGGCGTGGCCATGCTCGAGGCGGCGGCCATGGCAGGCCTGCCCACAAGCCGTTTCAACGAGGGCCGAACCGTGACCAACGGCGCAGGCTGGTTCCAGATCAACGCCGCGGCCGACAACACCCGGATGTCGTCCTCGCACGCCTACCTGCACCCGATCATCGGTCAGCGCCCGAACCTGGAGGTGCGCACCCACTGCTGGGCCAAGCGGGTGGTGTTCGAGGACCGGCGGGCCACCGCCCTGGAGTATCTGACCCCCGACCTGCTGACCCAGGCCTCGGTCCGGGCGCGCCGCGAGGTGATCCTCAGCTCCGGGGCGATCGACACGCCAAAGCTGCTGATGCTCTCCGGCGTCGGACCAGGCGCGCATCTGCAGGACTTCGGCATCGAGACGCTGGTCGACTCACCCGGGGTGGGGGCCAATCTCGATGACCACGTCGAGGGGATCGTCCAGTGGGACGCCAAGCAGCCGATGACCCGCCGCTCGACCCAGTGGTGGGAGATCGGCTTGTTCACCACCTCGGAGGATGGGCTCGACCGCCCCGACCTGATGATGCACTACGGCTCGGTTCCGTTCGACATGAACACCGCGCGCTGGGGTTACCCGACCACCGAGAACGGGTTCTGCCTGACTCCGAACGTCTGCCGCGGGCAGTCCCGCGGCACCGTGCGGCTGCGCACCCCCGACTACCGCGATCGGGCGCGGGTCGATCCGCGCTACTTCACCGACCCGGACGGCCACGACGAGCGGGTGATGACGTTCGGGATCCGGCTGGCCCGCCAGATCGTCGCCCAGTCGCCGCTGGCCGACTGGGCCGCAGCCGAGCTCGCCCCCGGTCCCGAGGCGCAGACCGACGACGATCTGGTCGACTACATGCACAAGACCCACAACACGGTCTACCACCCGGCCTGCACGGCGCACATGGGACCCGACTCGGATCCGCTCGCCGTGGTCGATCCCCGCCTGCGCGTGCGCGGCGTGCGCGGGCTGCGCGTGGCCGACGGCTCGATCCTCCCCTTCCTGCCCGCGATCAACCCGTGCATCACCACGATGATGATCGGCGAGAAGTGCGCGGACATGGTCAAGGCAGACGCGGAGCAGTGGGCCCAGGCGGCCCCCTCGCCCGCGGGCGGTTGAATCAGACGCCGGCGGTGCCGCCCGAGGTCACCCGCTTCCTGCGGGCGCACCCGCCGTTCGACGCGCTCGACGCCGAGACGGTCGAGCGCATCGCGGGCGCTGTCGAGGTCGAGTTTCACCGCGCCGGAACGACCGTCTTCTCCCAGGGCGCGGAGCCCGTCGAGCACCTGCGGGTCGTGCGCAGCGGGGCGGTGGAGATCGTCCACGACGGCCGGGTCCTGGATCTGCTCGGCGAAGGCGAGCTGTTCGGCCACGCGTCGATGCTGTCGGGCCTGCCCACCGGCTTCGAGGCCCGGGCGGCCGAGGACACGCTGTGTTACCGGGTCGGGGCCGGCAGTGCGCGCGAGCTGCTGGCCGGCCCGGCCGGCCTGCGCTACGTCGCGCGCTCGCTGCTCGAACTCCAAGCGGACATGGTCTCCGCGGCGCCCGAGGCGGCCCGCGATCCGGCCCACCAGCCGGTCAGCGCGCTGATCCGCGGAGCGCCGGCGCTTTGCGGGCCGGACACGCAGATCCGCGAGGCCGCCCAGATCATGAGTGCGGCGAACGCGACAGCGGTGGTGATCGCGCTCGGGGACGGCGCGCTGGGGATCCTCACCGACCGCGACCTGCGCGAGCGAGTCCTGGCGGGTGGGCTCTCCGGCGACGCTCCGGTATCCGCCGCGATGTCCTCGCCCGCCTACACCTGCGCGCCCGACCGGCTGGGCGGCGAGGTCCTGCTGGACATGCTCGACCGCGGTTTCCGCCATTTCCCGGTCGTGGCGGCCACGGGTCAGGTCCTCGGCGTGGTGGAGGACCTCGACCTGGTCGCCGTGCAGACCCGCTCGTCGTTCTTCTTGCGCCAGCGGGTCGCCCGCGCCCAGAGCGTCGAGGACCTCGCGGCCGCGGCGCGCGAGCTCCGCCCGACGGTGATCGCCATGCACGACGCCCGCCTGGCTGTCGGGAACATCATGGGTGTCTACGCGGTCGTCGTCGATGCGCTCACCCGCCGCCTGATCGAACTCGCGGTCGCCGAGGCCGGCGAGCCCGGAGCATCGTTCGCCTGGCTCGCGCTGGGCAGCCAGGCCCGCCGCGAGGCCTTGCCGAGCTCGGATATCGACAGCGCGATCGTCTGGTTCGGCGACGCCACCGAAGCCACCGAGGCCAGCGAGGCCGAGATTCGGCCGTCCATTCATGCCATAGCTCGAACCGTGGTGGCCGGTCTGCAGGCCTGCGGATTCCGCCCCGACGCTCACGGCGCGTCGGCATCGAACGTCATCTTCGTGCGCTCACTCGAGTCCTGGCAGCGGGCGGCGCGGAGCTGGATCGACGATCCGACTCTGGAGAAGGCGCTGATCCTCGTCTCGGTCCTGGTCGACAGCCGCCCGGTATGGGGAGTGCACACCGGAACTCCGGTGTCGGACACGTTCCGCCTGGCCCCCGGCCACCCCGCGCTGCTGCGGCTGCTGGCCCGCTTCGCGCTTTCCTACCGCCCGCCCACCGGCTTCTTTCGCGGGCTGGTCGTCGAACACACGGGCGAGCATCGCGGCCGGCTCGACCTCAAGCACGGCGGGGTGATCCCGATCGTGGACCTCGCGCGCTGGGCGGGGATGGCGGCCGGCGCCACCAGCGCCTCGACGACCGAGCGGCTGGGTGTCGCCGGTGCGGCCGGCACGTTGCCGGCGCGGGATGCGCACACGCTGCAGGACGCGTTCGAGCTGATCAGCGGCCTGCGACTCGCGCACCAGGTCCAGCAAATCCGGGCGGGAGTCGAGCCCGATGACCACGTCGATCCGGCGATGCTCAGCTCGCTTACCCGCAGCCATCTCAAGGAGGCGTTCCGGGCCGTCGCCTCGATCCAGAAGCGGGTCGCGACGGAGCTCAGCGTAGGCGCTCGATGAGGACCCGGAGCCCTCGGACCCCTGGCCGGGGCCGACTCGTTGAGGCGGCGGCCTACGCCACCGCAGAGCTTCCCCGCCGCGGCACGCCCTGGCGGGAGGCGGCTTGGTGCGCGCTGGACTTCGAGCTGACCGGCCTCGATCACCGACGCGACGAGATCATCTCGTTCGGCGCGATTCCGATTCACGACGGTCGTCTGCAGCTTCGGTCCGCGGTGTACGGACTCGTGCGTCCGGAGTGCCCGATGGACGAGGCGGCGATCCGGGTCCACGGCCTGCGTGCCGTCGACCTGGAACGCGCGCCGGCGCTCGCCGACGCGATCGGCCCGTTGCTCGAGGCGATCACCGGACGCGTCCTCGTGGTCCACACGGCGGCCGTCGAGCGCGCCTTCTTGGGGCGGGCGCTGCGAGCACACGGACTCCGGCTGCGCGGCCCGATCGTCGACACCGAGGTGCTCGGTCGAGTGTGGCTGCACGAGCGACACGGGCAGGGCGGGGAAGGGCTGTCCCTCGGCAGCCTCGCGGCGTCCCTGGGCCTGCCCGCCGAGCGCCCCCACGACGCGCTCGGCGATGCCCTGACCACGGCCCAGGTATTCATCGCCCTGGCCACCCACTTCGACGCCCGGCGCCCGGAGACCGTCGGTGGCCTGACGCACGCGCAGCGACGGCTCGAGTCGATCGCGGCTTTCAATCTCGGTAGGTTGCGGGGATGACTGGCGACTGGCGCGACTACCGTCCGGCGATCTGGCTGGCCATGCTCGGGGTCGCGGTGATCCTGCTGGCCAGCCCGTCCTACATCGGCGCCATCTTCCTGGGCTTCGCGATCGGGGCGGCGATCCGGATCGGGCAGCGGCGCCGGCGCGCGGCCGCCACCTCGCGTCCAGCCAACGACCGCCCTCGCTCGGGCCGCCGCTGAGCGACGGCAGGCTGGGCACGTGGCCGCTAAGACAACGCGTAAGCAGCAGGCGCTCGGGCTGTTCGCCGGTCTGCCTGGCCATTACGACCTGATCGCGGGGTTGTTCAGCTTCGGGCAGGATCCGCGCTGGCGTCGGACGATGTGCCGGCGGCTGCGTCTCTCGCCCGAGGATCGGGTGCTCGACGTGGCCACGGGCACCGGAATGGTGGCGGAGAGGCTGGTCAGGCGCAGCGGCTGCTCGGTGGTGGCGCTGGACCAGAGCGAGGAGATGCTGGCGCAGGCGCGACGCCGGATGGCGGGGGATGCGCTGCTGCGCGAGCGGGTGAGGATCGTGCAGGGCGAGGCCGAGCGCCTTCCCTTCTCCGACGGTGAGTTCGACGGGCTGACCTTCACCTACCTGCTCCGCTACGTCGACGACCCGGCAGCGACGCTGCGGGAGCTCGCCCGGGTGGTCAAGCCGGGCGGCCAGATCGCCTCGCTCGAGTTCGGGGTCCCGCCGCGGCCGGTGCTGCGCCTGGCCTGGCGGCTCTACACCAGGGCCGGTCTGCCCCTGCTCGGCCGGCTGGTATCGCGGGACTGGTACGAGGTCGGGCGCTTCCTCGGCCCGAGCATCACCGGGTTCTACGAGCGTTACCCGCTCGAGCGGGTCCTCGAGCTCTGGCGGGAGGCCGGGATCGTCTCCGTTCAAGCCCGGCGAATGAGCCTCGGCGGGGGGGTCGTGATGTGGGGGGTGAGGAGCGACGTCGGCGCCGCGCCTTGAACGCCCGGCCTTCTATGCTCGCGGCGAGGGCGTGTGGGGCGAGCTGGTCACGCTGCTGCATCCGCCTTACACCGCGTGGCATGTCAGCTACGTCGCGATAGGTGCTGCCGCCGCCCCTAGGGTTTATGCCGGTCGCACTTCGGCGACGCTGCTGGCCTTCTTCCTCGCCGTGGGCATCGGCGCACACGCGTTCGACGAGCTGCACGACCGGCCGCTCGAAACCCGATTCTCGGATCGGGCGCTGGCGATTGCCGGCGGCCTAGCCCTGGCCGCCGCGGTCGGACTCGGAGTGGTGGGGATCGCCACCGTTTCGGCCACGCTTGCGCCGCTCGTCGTGTTCGGCGCCGCGATTTGCCTGGCTTACAACCTGGAGCTGTTCGGAGGATGGTTTCACAACGACCTCTGGTTCGCTCTGGCCTGGGGGGTGTTTCCGGCGCTCACCGGTTACTGGGCCAACGCCCTGCGCTTCTCGGTCGGGGGAGCGCTGGTGGCGGCGTCCTGCGCCGCGCTGAGCGTCGCGCAGCGCCGGCTGAGCACGCCGGCCCGGATGCTGCGGCGCAGGACCACCGGGGTCAGCGGCGAGCAGCGGCTGGCCGACGGCTCGTCGGTGGAGCTATCGCCCGGGCTGCTGTTGACCCCTCTGGACGGAGCGCTGCAAGCGCTTTCGGTGGCGGTCACGCTGCTGGCGGCGGGTCTGCTCGCCGCACGGCTCTGACGCCAACGTGGTCTAGATTGCCGAGAGGGCCCGTGGCGAAAGGAGGCCTCTGTGCCACCGCAACTGGTGATCGCGCGCCGTTTCGGATTTCCGAGTACCTGGGACGGCGGCCGGTGGCACGGGTTGCTGGAGCCGGCGCACCCGACCCCGCGGCAGATGCTCGAGGATCAGCTGATCGCCGCCGCCCATCACGGCTTCACCGACCGGGTGCGGTTGCTGCTGGGCCATGGCGTCGACCCGGACGGCCTGGGAACGCGCCACCCGATCTATGCGGGCCGCTCGCCGTCCCAGGAGGCCGTGCTCTGGGGGTACCCGCAGGTCCTCGAGTTGCTCACGGCGGCCGGCGCGAGCCCGGGGCTCGACGAGGTGGACATGTTCCTGGCGGCGGCCATGCAGGGGGACGGACCGCAGACCCACCGGATGCTGGCCGAGGATTCGGCCCTGCTCGAGCGGGCGATCGCCCAAAGCCCCGCCCAGCTCGTCCGCGCCGCCGAGAAGAACAGCCTCGAGGCCGTGGCGCTGCTGATCGACCTCGGGTTCGACGTCAACGCGATGGTCCGCACCGCTCCGCTGCACGAGGCGGCGATGCGCGGGAACCTCCAGATGATCCGGTTGCTGCTCGCGCACGGCGCCGACCCCACCGTCCACGACCGCTCGTTCGATTCAACGCCGGCGGGCTGGGCCGCGCACCACAACCAGACCGAAGCCGAGCAATATCTGGCCGCTCTGGACGGCCGCTCGTGAACGGGCCATCACCGGCCTGGCTCGCCGCCCTGCGCGATCAGGCGCAGGAGATCGCGTCGGGTTGGTCGCTCGAGCTGGGCGAGCCGCATTTTGCCGGCGGCCGGTGCGCCTGGGTCGCGCCCGCACGCACCCCGGCCGGCGAAGAGCTCGTACTGAAGGTCGCCTGGTCGCACTGGGAGTCGCGGCACGAAGCGGACGCGCTGCGCGTCTGGAACGGCGACGGCGCCGTGCGGTGCGTGGCCACGAGCTCGGTGGACGGGACAACCGCACTGCTGCTCGAGCGCTGCGGGCCGGGCCGGGCGCTGAACTGCGAGCTACCGGAACCCGAGCAGGACGTGGTCCTCGCCGGCCTGCTCCGCCGCCTGTGGACGCACGAGCCCCCGGCCGGTCATCCGTTCGCCTCGCTGCGGGAGATGTGCGTTCGGTGGGCCGACTCGTTCGAGCGCGCTCTCGACGTGAACCGCCGCGGCCTCGATCCCGGTCTCGCTCGCGTGGGGCTCGAGACCCTCCGCGGGCTGCCCGGGACCGCCGAGCGATCCGTGCTGCTCTGCACCGATCTGCACGCCGGCAACGTGCTGTCCGCGCAGCGCGAGCCGTGGCTGGTGATCGACCCCAAGCCGTTCATCGGGGATCCGGCCTACGACGCGGTCCAACACATGCTGAACTGCGGGGAGCGCCTGGCCACCGAACCCGCCGGGCTATGCCGGCGGATGGCCGAGCTGCTGGGCGTCGATCCCGAGCGCGTGAAGCTCTGGCTGTTCGCGCGCTGCGTGCAAGAAGGGTTAGACGATCCCACGATGCGCGAGCCCGCTCGTCGTCTCGCGGCCTAGGCCGCGATCGGCGGCGAAACGGGCGGCGAACCGTGCCGCAATGCCCGATAGCCGGTGGCCTGGCGTCTGAGCGTCGGGCA
>JALYXK010000103.1 GCA_030947145.1 Actinomycetota bacterium | reverse complement strand
GAGCCGGTTCCCGACGAGCCGGTTCCCGACGAGCCGGTTCCCGACGAGCCGGTTCCCGACGGGCCGGCCTCAGAGCCCGCCGCCCCCCGGCCGGCGCCGTCCCCCGCGGCCGCCGTCGTGGTGGAGCCCGAGCGCTTCAGCGCGGCGCTGACCCGCCTGCGCGAGGCGGTGCCGGCCGAGGCCGGACCGCCCGATCCCGCCCCGCGCCCGGCCGCCTCGCCTCGCGAGCCTCCCCCGAGGGGACCCGCCGCGTGGTTGCCGGACGTGTTTCGCCAGCTGGCCCGAGAGGACCCGGCCACCGCCGGCCAGCTCGTGCTCGAGCTGCTGCCCGCCCAAGGGACCGTGCACCCGCAGCCCATCGCCTACGACCTCGAGTTGCCCGGGCAGACGTGCATCCAGCTGACGCTGGACGCCGACGCGCTGAAGCTCGAGCTCGGCCGACGCCGCCCGCCGAGCGAGGTCCGCTTCGCCGTCACGGGCGACCCCGCGAGCCTCGCGCGAATGCTCGCCGTCGGCCGGCTCGGGCGTCGCCTGCGCCGCGGCCTGCCGAAGGTCACGGGTGACCGCCACGGCCTGGAGGCGCTGGACGCCCTCGTGCGCGCGCCGCTCAGCCTGCGCCAGCTCCACGATGCCGGCGTCCGACTCGAGCCGCGGCTCGCGCTCGAGGTCGTGGCGCGAATGATCGATCCCCGCTGGACCAGCGAATCGCGCTTCGCGATCGGCTACCGGCCCCCCGACAACGAGCCGGTCGTCTACTTGGAGGTCGGCGACGGCGAGTCGGCGAAGGTCTCGGATGTGGTCGCACCGGACCTCGTGGCGGGCGTGATTGCCGGCGAGCCTGACTCGCTGTTGGCGCGGCTGGATGCCGGGGAACCGGACGCCCTGGAGTTCGACGGCGAGCGTGCCCAGCTGGCGAAAGTCATGAGCTGGGTGAAGCGCGCACAGAGCGGCTGAATCTTCGGCGCACCGCGTCGCGGGCGCTGAATCGTCCGCGTCGGTGCCTATCCTGAATTCATCCTGCCCGTCCCCCCCGAATGAGTTCCGCTTGCGCCCACCTCCACGTCCATTCCGAGTACTCGCTACTCGACGGGGCGTGTCGGATCGAAGACCTCGCGGCGCGGGCGGCCGCGTTCGGCCAGCCGGCGCTGGGTCTGACCGACCACGGGGTGATGAACGGCACGGTCGAGCTGTCGACCGCCTGCCAGAAGCACGGGATCAAGCCGATCCTGGGCTGCGAGATCTACCTGGTCGGGGATCACCTGAAGCGGGTGCCGGGCAAGCTCGAGCGCAACCATCTGACGCTGCTGGCCGAGTCGCCGGCCGGCTACCGCAACCTGGTGAAGCTGTCTTCGGCCGGGTTTCTCGAGGGCTTTCAGCGCGGTAAGCCGTCGGTCGATCTCGAGCTGATGGCGGACCATTCCGAGGGCGTGATCGCGCTGACCGGCTGTCTGGCCTCGCGTTTCTGCCAGCACCTGCTGGACGGCCGCAACACGCAGGCGCGGGCCCACGCCCAAGAGCTGCTCGACATCTTCGGCGGCGAGAACGTCTACTTCGAGGTGCAGAAGAACGGCCTGGCCGAGCAGGACAAGTGCAACGAGGGAATCGTCAGGATCGCCCGCGAGCTCGGCCGTCCGCTGGTCGGCACCGGCGACGTGCACTACCTCCGCCGCGAGGACTACGGCAACCATGCCGCGCTGCTGTGCGTGCAGACGAAATCGACGCTCAGCGCCCCGAAGATCCGGTTCGAGACCAACGAGTTCTATCTGCGCTCCAGCGAGGAGATGACCGATTGCTTCGCGGAATGGCCCGAGGCGGTCGCTTCGACGGTCGAGATCGCCGAGCGCTGCAACGTCGAGGTCGAGCTCGGACGCCAGCTGATCCCGCGCTTTCCGACTCCGGGGGCGATCGACGAGCGCGAGTATCTGCATTCGCTGGTGGACCAGGGCTTGGGCCAGCGCTACGGGAATCCGGTGCCGGCGGAGGCACTCGAGCGGGCCGAGTTCGAGCTCGGCGTGATCGATCGGATGGGATTCAGCGCCTACTTCCTGATCGTCTGGGACTTCGTCAAGTACGCCAAAGACTCCGGGATCGCGGTGGGTCCCGGTCGCGGCTCGGCGGCGGGCTCGATCGTGGCCTACTGCCTGCGGATCACCGACGTCGACCCGCTGCGCTACGGCCTGCTGTTCGAGCGGTTCCTCAATCCCGAGCGGGTGTCGATGCCGGACATCGACATCGACTTCTCGGTGCGCGGTCGCGAGCGCGTGATCCGCTACGTGACCGAGAAATACGGCAAGGATTCGGTCGCCCAGATCGTGACCTTCGGCAAGATGTTCCCGCGCGCGGCGACGCGTGACGCCGCTCGCGTGCTCGGCCACGACTACGGGGCCGGGGACCGGCTGGCCAAGTTGATCCCGGATCCGATCATGGGTCGCTCGCCCAGCTTCGAGGACTGCCTGAAGCCGGGCCAACCGCTGCGCGCGGAGGTCGATCGCGACGGGACAGCCAAACAGATCATCGACGTAGCCCGGGGCCTGGAGGGGATCGTGCGCAACTCGTCGATCCATGCCGCGGCGGTGGTGATCTCCGATCGCCCGCTCACCGAAATCGTGCCGTTGCAGGTGGCCGATGCCGGAACCGACGAGAACGGCGAGAAGATCCTCCGTACCGTGACCCAGTTCACGATGAAGCCGATCGAGCAGATCGGGCTGTTGAAGATGGACTTCCTCGGGCTGCGCAACCTCGACGTGATCGAGGACGCGCTGGACATCGTGGCGCGCTCGACCGGGGAGCGTCCGGACATGACCACGCTGCCCCTGGATCACACCCCCACCTACGAGATGCTCTCGCGCGGGGATTCGATCGGCGTGTTCCAGTTCGAGTCCGAGGGGATGCGCGAGGCGCTCAAGAAGGTCCGCCCGACCGAGTTCGACGACCTGGTGGCGCTCAACGCGCTGTACCGGCCGGGCGCCATGGATCAGATCCCCACCTACGCGCGAGGCAAACGCGATCCGGATGCGATCTCCTACCCCGATGACCGCCTGCGGCCGATCCTGGAGGCGACCAAGGGCGTGATCCTCTACCAGGAGCAGGCGATGCAGATCGCCAAGGAGCTGGCCGGCTTCAGCGGCGCCAAGGCGGACGACCTCCGCAAGGCGATCGGGAAGAAGAACCGCGAGGCGATGGCCAAGCTCAAGCCCGAGTTCGTGCAGGGTTGCCGCGCGTCGGGAACCAGCGAGTCGGTGATCGAGTGGCTGTGGGCGACCAACGAGAAATCGGCCGACTACTCGTTCAACCGCTCGCATGCGGCGTGCTACGCGCTGATCTCCTACCGGACGGCGTGGCTCCGGGCCAATTACCCCGCGGAGTACATGGCGGCGCTGATCTCATCGGTGATGGACACCAAGGACAAGGTGCCGTTCTTCGTCGCCCAGGCCGAGCAGATGGGCATCGCGATCCTGCCGCCCGACGTCAACCTCTCCGACCACGAGTTCGTCGTCGTCGATTGCCAGATCCGCTTTGGGCTCGACGCGGTCAAGGGAGTCGGTTATCAGGCGGTCGAGGCGATCAAGCGCGCCCGCGGCGATGACGCCGCTGCCCGCCCGTTCACCAGCCTGTTCGACTTCTGCGGCCGCGTCGACGGCCGGGCGGTCAATAAGAAGGCGATCGAGGCGCTCATCAAGTGCGGCGCGTTTGGCTCCACCGGGGCATCGCGCAAGGGGATGCTGGCGATGCTCGAGCAGGCCCAGTCGGCCGGCCAGAAGGCCCAGCAGGACGCGCTGATCGGTCAGGGCTCGATCTTCGATCTCGGGATTGACGACGGCGCGGGTGACGGCGGTTCAGAGCAGGCGGCGGCGCTCGCGTCGCCCAGCCATGTCCCGATCCCGGCCGGAGAGTTCGAGCGCTCCGAGTTGCTGGCGCTCGAGAAGGAGTCGATCGGCCTGTTCATCTCCGCCCACCCGCTCAAGGAGGTCGGCGCTGCGCTCCGGGCCGAGGCCGACTGCTCGCTGTCCGAGCTCGACGGCCGCCGCGACGGGGATTGGGTCACCGTCGGGGGGATGTTCACCCAGGTCAAGCGGATCAAGACGAAAAAGGGCGATTGGATGATGTTCGCCACGCTCGACGACCTCGAGGCGACGGTCGAGGTGATCATCTTCGAGAAGGCGATAGAGGCAGGCGGCGACGCGCTGAGCACCGACTCGATCGTCCTGGTGCGCGGCCGCGTGGATCACCGCGACCGGGAGAAGACCAGCATCGTCGCTCAGCAGATCGACAGATTCGAGCCGACCGAGGAGCAGGTCCGCCGGGCGGAGGAGGAGGCGGCTACGCCGGCGCCCATCGCCAGCGCGCTCCGGCTCCACCTCGACGCCACCGTGCTGCCCGCCCGCGCGCTGGGCGAGCTCAAGGACGTTCTTGGAGGCTTTCCCGGAGACTGCGACGTGGTGATCGAGCTGTCGACCAGCGCCGGCAAGCGCAGGGTCAAGCTGGGGCCCGAGTTCCGAGTGGCTCGGACGGCCGGCCTGCACGCCGAACTCGACGACCTGCTCGGCGCCGCGATGCTCGGCCCGAACGGCGCCCAGGGCCCGGTCCCCGCCGAGGACGAGGGCGACGACGACGAGTCAGATCAGGAGCAGGAAGCGGACCGCTCGCAGGTCGGGGCGGTCGGCGCCGCCGGTTAGCCGGTCACTGCCGCGGCGACTTCGCCAGCCAGGGCTCGCGCCAGGAGCCGTACCCGGCGATCACGCGATCGGCCTCGCTCGGACCCCAGGTGCCGGGCTCGTAGCTGTGGACCGGCGGCGGTGAATCGAGCAGCGGCTGGACCACGCGCCATGACTCCTCGACGCCGTCCTGCCGGGTGAAGTGCGTGCTGTCGCCCACCAGCGCGGCGTGGAGCAGGACCTCGTACGGGGTCGGGTCCTCGCCGCCCTCGGTGGCGAACTCCATGTCCAGTTCGATCTCGGCCGGGCCGCTCTTATCGGCGCGATGCGCGTCGAGCACGATCTGGATGCCGGTCCCGGGATCGATCCGGCAGACGATCTGGCTGGGCCGCGGGGGCCGGTGGCCCGGGCTGACGAAGCGGACCCGGGGCGGGTGCTTGAACAGCAGCCGCAGTTCGGTCTGCCGGACCGGCAGTCGCTTGCCGGTGCGGATGAAGAAAGGGACGCCCGCCCAGCGCCAGTTGTCGATCTCGAGCCGGAGCGCGACGAACGTCTCGGTGTCCGAGTCCGCTGCCACTCCGGGAATCTCGCGGTAACCCCCGTACTGACCGCGGACGAGGTGTTCCGGCTCGGCGTCGTTCATCGCCCTGAACACGGCGAGCTTGGCGTCCTTGAGCGTCTCGGGGTCCCCTCCCGACGGGGCCTCCATCGCCGCGGTGCCCAGCAGTTGGAGCAGGTGGTTGACCACGACGTCGCGCAGCGCGCCGACCGGGTCGTAGAAGTGACCACGGTCCTCGACGCCGAGGCTCTCGGCCATCGTGATCTGGACGCCGGCCAGATAATTGCGATTCCAGACTGGCTCGAGCATCGTGTTGGCGAAGCGCAGGTAAAGGATCTCCTCGACGCCCATCTTCCCCAGGAAATGATCGATTCGGTAGATCTGGGACTCGTCGATGTGGGCGTGCAGCTCGGAGGCGAGCGCCCGAGCCGACTCCAGGTCGTGTCCGAACGGCTTCTCGACCACCACGCGCTGGCCGCCGCTGACCAGGCCGGCCTTGGCCAGGCCGGCGATTACCGTAGAGAATAGCGACGGCGGGACCTCGAGGTAGAACGTCGGGTTCTGCTTCTGGCCCAGCGCCTGCTTGACGCGGTCATACGTCTCGGGTTTGCCGAAGTCGCCACTCACGTAGCCCAGCCGCGCAGCGAATCGATCGAAGACGTCGTCCTGGATCGATTCCTCGGTGTCCTTGATCGCCGAGCGGGCGTGCTCACGGAGCTGATCCACGGTCCAGTCGTCGACCGCGACCCCGATTACCGGACAGTCCAGCAGCCCCCGCCGCTCCAGCCGGTACAGCGAGCGGAAGGTCATCTTCTTGGCCAGATCGCCGGTTATCCCAAATATGACCAGTGCGTCCGCGGGGCGGGGCTTCGACGACGGCGACGGTTTCATCGAACGGGCCACCGGGTCATCGATCGTGCAAGCTACTCGGTCTCGGTCAGCTTCGGCGCGATCGGGACGACGACTTCTTCGTCCGCCGGCGCGACGCCTGCCCCCGCCGGCGGAGCTTGAGGCAGAGGGCGACCTCCTCCGGGGTCGGCCCCTGACGCTCGGGCCCCGGCGTCTCGAGCACGCAGGGGAGGGTGTCGAACCGCGGCTCGGAGAGGAACGCCGCCGCGCCCGCCTCGCCGAGTTCGCCCTCGCCGATGTTGGCGTGGCGGTCCCGGTTGGAGCCGAGCGCCGTCGCCGAGTCATTCAGGTGCAGCGAACGCAGCCGCTGGATCCCGATCAGCTCGTCGAATCGATCGAGCGCTTCGCTCAGCCCCGCCGCCGTCCTGACGTCATAGCCCGAGGCGAGCAGATGGCAGGAATCGAGGCAGACGCCGATACGGTCGCCGCCGCCGGCGGCGGCGAGCAGCGCGGCCAGCTCCTCGATCGAGCGACCCAGCGTGCCGCCCGTGCCGGCGGTGTTCTCGAGGTGCAGCTGGCAATCCTGGGACTCCTCCAGCGCCTCGCGGATCACCTGCCCGGCGCGCTCAATCGCCGTGCCAACATCGCCGGTCTTGGCCGAACCGGGATGCAGAACTACGCCGGTGGCGCCGATTCCGGCGCCGACCCGGAGCGATTGCACGAGCGAGGTCCGAGACTTGGCCCGCAGCTCGGGGTCATCCGAGGCGCAGTTGAGCAGGTACACGGCGTGGATCAGCACCCCGTCGATCGGGCTGGGATCGACGGCCGCCCGGAACGCGGCGAAGTCGTCCTCGCCGTAGGCGGTCGGCCGCCACATCCGCGGCGACTGGTTGAAGATCTGGATCGCCTCACAGCCGCGCTCGAGGCCGCGCTCGACGGCGCGAGGGAGGCCTCCGGCCTGTGACACGTGGGCTCCGATTAGCATGGGGGGTGGTCATTCATGCGGGTTCGCTTTGCTCCATCACCAACCGGGCTGCTCCACATCGGAGGCGCCCGGACTGCGCTTTACAACTGGCTGGCGGCCCGCGGCCAGTTCCACCGCTCAGGCGAGCCCGGCACGCTCGTGCTGCGGATCGAAGATACCGACCGTGAGCGCTCCACCGCCGAGAACGTTGAGCAGATCCTCGACGCGCTGCGGTGGCTGAACCTCGACTGGGACGAGGGCCCGATCCTTCAGTCCCGGCGCGCCGATCGCCACGCCCAGGTGCTCGGCGGGCTGGTGCGCGAAGGCCACGCCTACCACAGCAACGCCACCGCCGAGGACGTCAAGGCCTACAAGCAGCGTCATGGCGCCGACCGTGGCTTTCGCGGTGACGCCGAGGACTCGGGTGCCGTGCGCCTTCGCGTCCCGGACTCCGGCGAGACGGGCTTCGAGGATGCGATCCGCGGGGAGATTCGCTTTCCCAACGCGAACCTGGACGACCCGGTGATCGCTCGAGCCAACGGGTCCGTGCTCTACAACTTTGCCGTCGCCGTCGACGACCTCGACGCGCAGATCACCGACGTGATCCGCGGCGAGGACCATATCTCGAACACCCCGAGGCAGCTGCTCGTGTTCTCGGCGCTCGGCGCGCAGCCGCCTCGTTACGCGCATCTGCCGCTACTGCACGGTCCCGACGGCAAGAAGCTGTCAAAGCGCCACGGCGCAGCGTCGGTGCAGGAGCTGCGCGATGCCGGATACCTGCCCGAGGCGGTCGACAACTACATCGCTCTGCTGGGCGCCGGGTTCGCCGCCGACGAGGAGCACTTCAGCCTCGACGAGCTGGCCGAGCGCTTCCGCCTCGATCGCGTCTCGAAGAATCCGGCCGTGTTCGACGAGCGCAAGCTCCGGCACATGAACGGCCGTCACCTGCGTCAGCTCGGGACCGACGAGCTGACGCGCCGGCTCGAGCAGTACACCGGCCGCAGCGGCCTGCGCGGCGCCGTCGAGATCGCCGCCGAGAAGATCCAGACGCTCGCGGACTTCTGGCCGCTGGCGGGGTTCCTGTTCGACGGTCCGGCCGACGATCCGGCCGCCTTCGCCAAGGTGCTCGGGCGTGAGGACGCCCCGGAGCGGTTGCAGGCGGCGCGGGATGCGCTCGCCGGCACCGAACCGTTCAACTCGGACAACGTCGAGGCTGCGTTGCGCGGGCTGGTGGACGAGCTGGGGGGCAAGCCGGCCGAGGTGTTCCAGCCGGTTCGCGTGGCGATCGCTGGGACGACCGTCTCGCCGGGTATCTTCGAGAGCGTTGCGCTGCTGGGTCGAGACGAAACGTTGGCCCGTGTCGACGCGGCAATCGCGCGAGGGAAATCGTCCGGAAACTAAACCGCACTAGTACATCTGCCGATAGTCCTGGTGGCGGGGATAGTTTTGTACGAGATCAGTCTCCGCCCCACCAGCCAAACCTCCAGGATGAGCCTACTTCGGTGGCCCAGACCGCTGCCATAGATACGATTCCAACCGACCCATACGCCGCGCGCGAGCGCCATCACAACGAAGGCCACGGGCGCCGGCTGACGGCCGCGTTCGAGGCGCTGGAGGCTTTCCCGGTCATGGTCGAGTCGCGCAACCGCGTGATGCGCCTGTTCGAATCCGGCGAGCCCGCCACCGCGGACGTGGTCGGGGCGGTCGAGTCCGACGTCGCCCTCGCGGTGACCGTCCTGCGCCTGGCCAATCAGGTCGACGGTCGCGCTTACGGCAAAGTCGAAAGCGCGGTCAAGGGCGTCGAGGTGCTCTCGGCCCGCACAGTGCAGGAGATCGTCAGCCGGGCTCGCACGTTTGACTTCTTCGAGCGCACCGCGGTCTGGCAGGGGATTCCCGAGCGCTTCCGGTTGCATGCCATCGCCACCCAGCGCGCCGCCGATCGGCTGGCCCGGGAGATCGGCTATGAGGCGCGGGATCGCCTGATGGTGACCTCGCTGCTGCACGACATCGGCAAGCTGGTGCTGGTGCATGCCTATCCGGGCTATCCGCGGCAGGTTCACGGCGATGCCCGGACTCCGGAGGAGCGTCTTCAGCGCGAGCGCCGCGAGCTCGG
>JALYXK010000094.1 GCA_030947145.1 Actinomycetota bacterium | reverse complement strand
ATCGACCCGCACCTGCGTGGTCACCGGCGAGGTCTCGGTCATGCCGAAGGCGATCGAGATCTCCTTGATCCCCATCTCGCTGGATACCTGCTTCATCACCTCGATCGGGCACGGCGAGCCAGCCATGATCCCGGTTCGCAGCGTCTGGAGATCGTAACGGCCGAAGTCCGGATGCGAGAGCTGGGCGATGAACATCGTCGGAACGCCGAACAGGCTCGTGCAGCGCTCCTGCGCACAGGCCCTGAGCGTCGCCTGGGGATCGAAGGCCTCGGCGGGATAGACCATGCAGGCGCCGTGGCTGCTGGCCCCGAGGTTGCCCATCACCATGCCGAAGCAGTGGTAGAGCGGCACCGGGATGCACACGCGGTCGGCCTCGGTGTAACGCAACATGCCGGCCACGAACCGGCCGTTGTTGAGGATGTTGTGGTGGGTGAGCGTCGCGCCCTTCGGGAACCCGGTCGTCCCGCTCGTGTACTGGATGTTGATCGGATCGTCGAAATCGAGCTCGGCCATCCGCGCGCGCAGCGCACCGGCGTGAACCGGGGCGGCCGCGAGCTCCTCCCAATCGTCGGAGCCGAAGAACAACACGCGCTCCAGGTCGGGCAGGCCCGGGCGGACCTCCCGGACCATCTCCACGAAGCTCGAGCCCTTGTAGTCGGGCGCGGCGAGCAGCCAGCGGCACCCCGACTGCTTGATCGCGTAGGCGAGCTCGCTCGTGCGATAGGACGGATTGAGGTTGACCAGGATCACCCCGAGCTTCGCCGTCGCGTACTGCACCAGCGCCCATTCCGCCCGGTTCGGGCTCCAGATGCCGGCCCGGTCGCCCTGGCCCAGCCCTGCGGCCAGCATCCCGCTGGCGACGGCGTCGACCGCCGCGTTGAATTCGGCATAGGTGTAGCGCAGTCCCTGGTGACAGGAGACGAGCGCGTCGCAGTCCGGCACGCGCGCAGCCGTCCGCTCGAGGTTGTGGCCGATCGTCTCGCCCAGCAGGGGGCGCTCCGCGGCGCCGTTGGCATACGACAGCATGGTGATTGTCTCCTTCCTCGTCGCACCTGTCAGGCTATCCGCTGTGACCCGGGCGCTGTCCCCAATCCGCCGGCCGTCGTGCTCAAGCTGCGCTGGGCGGCCGTGGTCGCGGGGCTGGCGCTCTCCGGACTCGCCGTCGGCGCCGCGCAGGCCTCGAAGCCGGGGCGCAGCTCCCGCGCCTGCTGTTCGGCAGCCCGGCCGAGCGGCCGGCGACGCCTAACCTGGTCGATCGGCACCGGTTCTTCAGAGTGCCCGGCCCCACGGATGAGGCGCTGCACTGGGTGCAGGCCCATCTGCCCCCCCGGGGCGCATCAGATTTCCAGCGGCACCGCCCGCGGTCCGGGTGGCGTCTCGATCTTCTTCGTGGGCTACGCCCTGCGGGCGGGTAATCGGGCGAACGCCTTGCCGGCGGCTCAGCCCGGCGCAACCTCGTGTCCGGGTGACTTGGGACCGCTCGTCGACCTCCGATTCACCTCGGGCGGCCCGACTCCGCGCACACTGGCCACGGCGAAAGCCGACGGTGGAGGTTGCCGGGGCGTGAGCCTGTCGATCCGCGGCCGAGCCCAACCCGGGCTGAGCGGCGCTCCGAAGCTGATCCAGCGGCTGAATGCGCTGCTCGGACTCGAACTCGGCTGAGCGCGCCCCCGCCTGCTTCCTACGCGCTTCTTAGCGGCCTCTCACCAGGTTGATACGGGCCGCCGTCAGGCTCCCCTGCGGAAAGCCAATCAAGGAAGCGGCGATGAACCCCAGCAATCACGCAGACGACAGAGCCCGGGTGTCTCCGCGGGCATCCGGCCAGACCCCTACCGCCCGGTCTCGCGCGCAGCGAGCCCGGACGCTCCGCCGGCGGGTGATCTCGGGAGCCCTCGCGCTGTTCGTCGCGACCTGGCTGCTGATCTCCGTCGAGCTCGCCTCGGGCCACGACCCCGCGCTGGCCGCGCGGAAGGCGACGGTGGCCGCCACCTCGAGCCCCGCGGCCGCGACCACGACCTCCGCCGCGACGCCGACCGCGACCTCTGCCTCCACCGGGGCGAGCAGCTCCTTCGGGGGGAGCTCAGGCGGCGTGACGACGAGGCAGTCGTGATCGCCGAGCGACCCGCGGCCGGCCTGGAGAGTGCGGCTACGTTTCCCTGCTTCGGCTCGGAGTGCACCGTGTCGGTCGCCGGTCCGGCGGACGCTGCGGCGGGCGCGGTGGCTCGGTGCCGGCACCAGCTGTTGCAGTGGCATGCCCAGTTCTCACGCTTTACCCCGGACAGTGAGATCACCCGGCTCAACGACGATCCGGGGACCTCGGTTCAGGTGTCACCGTTGATGCGTCGTCTGCTCCAGGCCGCGGTGCGCGCGGCCCACGACACCGGCGGGCTGGTCGACCCGACCCTGGTGGGCGAGATCGAGGCTGCCGGCTACGCCCGTCACTTCGAGGGCTCCGGCATTCCGCTGCACCAGGCCCTCCGGCTGGCGCCCCCGCGGACGCCCGGCCACGGACGGGCCGGCACCGCCTGGCGCAAGGTCTCGGCCGACCGCCGGACCAGCACGGTCACGCGACCGCCGGGGGTCAGGCTCGATCCGGGAGGGATCGCCAAGGGCGTGTTCGCCGACGAACTCGCCGCGAGCTTGAGTTCGTTTGCCGCGTTCGTGATCGACTGTGCCGGTGACCTCCGGCTCGGCGGGGTATCGGGAATCCAGCGGCCGGTGCACGTGGCCAGCCCGTTCGACGAGTCGGTGCTGCACACCTTCGCGCTCTGCTCGGCCGGCGTGGCCACCAGCGGCATCGCCCGGCGGAGCTGGATGCGCGACGGGCGCCCGGCCCATCACCTGCTCGATCCGGCCAAGGGCACGCCGGCCTTCACCGGCGTCGTCCAGGCCACCGCGCTGGCGCCGAACGCGACCGAAGCCGAGGCGCTCAGCAAGGCGGCGCTGCTCAGCGGGCCCGAGGCTGCCGATGGCTGGCTGCCCCACGGCGGCGTGATCGTGTTCGACGACGGTAGCCATCGCGTGGTCCAATCGAACTGAGCTCTGAACGGAGCGGCGCTCAGGTTCTCACGGCGCCCCGCTCACACGGCCTCCTGCGCCCACGGCACGATCACGGCGTCCTCGAGCGGTGAGTCGCGAGCGACGACGTATTCGGCCGGCTCGGTGTCGGAGACGTTCTCGAGCAGGTGCGTCTCGCGCGGGGGGACGTAGACGAGGTCGCGCGGCTCGAGCGTCAGCTCCTGCTCGAGCCGATCACCCCACCGCACCCGCAACACTCCCGCGAGCATGTAGACGGCGCTCTCGCAGCCTTCGTGGTAATGGGGGCGCGAGCTCGCGCCCGGCGGGACTCGGAATACCGCCATGTAGATGTTGCTCGCGCCCGCGGTCGTCTGGGAGATTTCTGCGCCGCCGACAACCCCGCGCTGGACCTCCCGATCCGGACCAGGCTTGACCACTCTCATCGCGCCACCCTCATGGCCCGAGTCTACATCCGTGCCATCGGTCTCTAGTTCACCGACGGGTCGGGCGGCATCCGCGCAACGAGCGCGTAGCTTCCGCCCTTGCGGGCCAACACCCGGCCCCAGAGCTCCGCGGGGTCCGCCGAGAACGCGTCCTCGCGCAGGGCCGACTCCAGGATCCAGTCGCCGCGCTCGAGCTCGTCGTCGAGCTGCCCGGGTCCCCAGCCGGCGTGGCCGATGAAGGCTCGCCCCGCGCGCACGCCCACCTCGAAGTCATCGCTTCCCTCCCCGATCCCCAGCACGCCGACGTCGTCGAACGCAATCAGCGCCGCCTCGTCGGGGTCCTCGAATCGCGCCAGCACGATCACCGCGGACGCCTGGACGGGACCGCCGACGAACACGTCGTCCCCGGGCTCCACCAGGCGGGCCAGCTCCGGGACCGCGTCGGCGACCGTCGTCTCGGAGGGACGGTTCAGCACCAGACCGAATGCGCCCTCATCGGAGTGCTCGATCACCAGCACCACCGCGCGCCAGAAGTGCGGGTCCAGCACCGTCGGCCCGGCGATCAGCAGTTGTCCCCGAACCGACTCCATCATCCCGCCGCCGCCGGCCGGGTGCCGGAGGCCCTCAGCGCTGGTTCTGCAGCCGCAGCGGAGGTTGCTCTCCGGCGTCCGGACCGCCGCTGGAACCACGCAGCCGGCGCTCGGCGTCCTCGGCCAGCCGCATCGCCTCGACCGTCTGCGCGCCCTCCTCGAGGTCGAGCCGGGCCAGTTCGGCGATCACCTCGAACAGGTCCATCTCCAGGCAGATCCGCGGATCGTCGCTGCGATCGGCGAGCCGCACGTGATAGCTGTCGTGCTCGAGCCACACCAGGATCTTTGCACCGGTGCTGGCGCGGAGCGTTACTTGCATCTGTCCACCTCCTGCAGGCCGAGTGGCCTGTGCCCCTAGCGATCTCGCCCCTGCGAGGCCATCCTTGCCGAACCAGCGGAAATATATAGCTACCGCGATCGGCTCGCGCCGGACCGAACCGGGCTGGGCCTCAGAGCCCGAGCGAGCGTCCCAGGATCTCCTTCATGATCTCGTCCGTCCCGCCGCCGATCGGCCCCAGGCGGGCGTCACGGGCGGCGCGCTCGACCTCGTATTCGACCATGTAGCCGGCGCCGCCATGTATCTGCAGGCACTCGTCCATCACGTCGAAGGCGGCTCGCTGCGTGGCCAGCTTGGCAATCGTGACTTCGCGGACGGCATCCTGGCCGGCCACGAAGCGCCGCAGCGCCGCGTAGGTGACGTCGCGCCCGGCCTCGATCCGCAGCGCGATCTCGGCCAGCTTGTGGCGGATCGCCTGGTGCTTGCCGATCGGCTTTCCAAACGTTTTGCGTTCCGCCGCGAACTTCAGCGTCTTCTCGAACACCACCTGCATCGCGCCGACCGCGCCGAGGGCCATCAGCAGCCGCTCCCACTGAAAGTTGGCCATGATCAGGTAGAAGCCCGAGTTCTCCTCGCCGAGCAGGTTCTCCTCGGGCACGAACACGTCGTCGAAGGTGATCAGCGCGGTGTCCGACGCGTGCCAGCCCATCTTCTCGATCGCGCTGGACTGCACGCCCTCGCCCCGCTCGATGATCAAAAAGGAGATCCCGTGGTGGCCCCCGGTGCCGGTCGTCTTGACGGCCGTGACGATCACGTCGGCCCGCACGCCCCCGGTGATGAACATCTTCGATCCGTTGACCAGATAGCCGCCGTCGACCTTGCGGGCGGCGGTGCGGATCGCCGCCACATCCGAGCCGGTGTCGGGCTCGGTGATGGCCAGCGCGGCGATCAGCTCACCGCGGATTCCCGGGAGCAGGTAGCGCTGCTTCTGCGCCTCGGTCCCGAACTTCCAGATAGGCGGCAGCGCGATCCCGCCGTGGGCGCCGATCCCCGCCGCCACCCCGCCCGAGCCGCAGCGCGCCAGTTCCTCCACGAACACCGCGTCGGCCACCGGGTCGGCGTCGCCGCCGTACTCGGTCGGGAACTTGAGGCCGATGTAGCCGAGCTCGGCCAGCCGGGGGAAGATCTCGCTGGGGAACCAGCGGGCCCGCTCCCAGTCGTTCGCGTGCGGGTAGAGCTCGGTCTCGACGAAGCGCCGCACCGCGGTGCGGAACTCCTCGTGCTCGGCGGTGAAGGGCGGGATCGGCCGGCGCGCGGCGCCGACGCAGCCGGATGACTCGGCCGCCGCCCGATCGGGCGAGGCCGGATGCCGAGCGGGCGGCTGGGCCGAGCCTGCCTTCTCCGACGGCGAGGTGGCGCTCACGTCGGTCTAGAGCCTGTAGGAGCGGCCGATCACGTCGAGCATGATCTCGTCGGTGCCGGCGCCGATCCGGTTGAGCCGCAGGTCGCGCCAGGAGCGCTCGATCCCGTATTCCTTCATGTAGCCGGCGCCGCCGTGGATCTGA
>JALYXK010000020.1 GCA_030947145.1 Actinomycetota bacterium | reverse complement strand
AGCGGCCAGCGATCGCGTGGTGGCGGCGCCGTCCCTGCTGGGCGGGGGGACCCCGACCGCGCCCTCGCCGCTGATCGAGGGGGCGCGAATCACCCTGGACGTGCAGTGGGAGGACAAGCAGGAGGAGCTGTTCGGACCGGCCGAGACGCTGCACTCGACCTACCGCCTGCTCCGCGACGAATTGCTCGAAGGGACGATGCGGGCGGGTGGGCGGCTGGGCGAATTGCGCTTCGACACCGACCTCGACGTCTCGCACGCGGTGGTCCGCTACCTCGAGCTGCTGAAGCTGGCGGCGCTGATCGCCCGCCCGGACGGCCAGGGGATCGCCGAGGCGCTGCGCGACGTCAACTCGAGAATCCTGCAGGCGGTCACCTCTGAGCAGCGCGAGATCCTCACCTCCTCCGCGCTCGACGATTACCTCCTGGACGCCGAACGCGACGCCCGCCGTCGGGCTCAGGCGATCGTGGCTCGCGACGAGCCCTCGCTCGAGCCGTTCCTGCCCAAGCGCGGCGACGGCGTGGTCCTCTCCGCCTCGGATATCTACACCTACCGGACCTGCCCGCTGAAGTACAAGTTCGCCCGCGTGTTCCGGATCCCCCAAGAGCCGACGATCCACCAGCGCTTCGGGATCCTGGTGCACCAGGTGCTCGAGCGCTTCCATGCCGGCACCGAGTCGCCGGGCACGCTGGCCGAGCTGCTCGGGCTGCTCGACTTCGGCTGGCGGCGCGGGGGGTTTGGCGACTCCGAGGAGGAGCGCCAGCTGCGGGGCAAGGCCGCCGCCGCGCTGACCCGCTACCACGAGCGCTTCCGGTCCGAGGAATCAGAGCCGGTGTGGTTCGAGCGCCAGTTCACGTTCAAGCTCGGACCGCACCTGCTGCGCGGGCGAGTCGACCGCGTCGACCGTCTGCCCAGCGGGGAATACGAGCTGATCGACTACAAGACCGGCCGGCCCCGGACGCCGGCCCAGCTGGCCGATGACGTCCAGCTCTCGCTCTATGCGGTCGGCGCCCGCGAGGCCTGGGGCCTCGACTCGTCGCGCCAGGCCTACTACTACCTGCTGGACGACCAGAAGGTGACCGTGCCCGCCGACGACGGGGATCGCTCGGAGTGGATCCGGGCGGTGGCCACCGAGGTGGCCGAGGGAATCCTCTCGCAGGGCTTCGAGCCGACGCCGTCGTTTGAGTCGTGCTCGATCTGTGACTACCGGTTAGTGTGTCCCGCGGCCGAGCGTTGAGGCAAGAGGAGGTAGGCGATGACCGATGGGAACGGGCTGACCCGCCGTCAGCTACTGGCGAGCGGGGCCGGCACCGGCGCGGCGGCACTCGGGGCCTCCAGCCTGCTCGAGACGCTCGCGCAGGCGGCGAAGCCGAGTCATCATGGACTCGGGGCGATCGAACACATCGTGGTGTTCATGCAGGAGAACCGCTCGTTCGACTCGTATTTCGGCACGCTGGGCGGAGTACGCGGCTTCGAGGATAAGCACGCGCGCAAGCTGTCCACCGGACATGACGTGTTCCACCAGCCCGATCCGCTCAATCCGAATGAGTACGAGCTCCCGTTTCACCTGAACTCGAGCCAGACCAGCGCCCAGTGCGTGGCCGACCTATCGCACGCCTGGGACGTCCAGCACGCGGCCTGGAACGGCGGCCGGATGGACAACTGGCTGCCGGCGCATCGCGCCGCGGACGGAACCACCAACGGCCCGCTGACGATGGGCTACTACACCCGGGCCGACATTCCCTTCCACTACGCCCTGGCCGACACCTTCACCATCTGCGACGGCTACCACTGCTCGGTGATGGGTCCGACCAACCCCAACCGCCTGTACCTCTGGAGCGGCACAATCGATCCCGACGGCAAGCACGGCGGTCCGGTGATCGACAACTCCGAGACGCCGCCCTACACCTGGACCACCTACCCGGAGCGCCTGCAGCGCGCCGGGGTGAGCTGGCGCATCTATCAAGAGGCCGACAATTACGACGACAATGCGCTGGCCTGGTTCCAGCGGTTCCAGCAGGCGCCCAAGAGCTCCCCGCTCTACGCCAACGGCCTGACCAAACGTGGCGCCAGCGCCTTCGCCGACGACGTCGCCTCGGGTCATCTGCCACAGGTTTCGTGGATCATCGCTCCCACGGCGCAATCGGAGCATCCCACGTTCACGCCGGCGGCCGGCGCGGAGCTCACCCACAGCTACCTGCACGCGCTGGCTCGACACCCGAAGGTGTGGGCCAAGACGGTGTTCCTGCTCACCTGGGACGAGAACGACGGCTTCTTCGACCACGTGCCCCCGCCGACCGCGCCGAAAGGCACGCCCGGCGAGTACGTGGGCGGCCTGCCGATCGGTCTGGGCTTCCGGGTGCCGATGGTCGTGATCTCCCCGTGGAGCGTGGGCGGCTTCGTCTGCAGCCAGACGTTCGATCACACATCGGTGATCCGACTGATCGAGCGGCGCTTCGGCGTACACGAGCCGAACATCAGCCGGTGGCGGCGCCGAACCTGCGGTGATCTGACCGCCACCCTCGGGCTCGGCGGGCAGCCGCACCGATTTCCGCGGCTCCCGAACCCGAACGGCTCGGCTCACCGGGCGGCTCATCAATGCACGACCCTGCCGGCCCCGACCGTGCCCCGCCACCAGAAGCTGCCCAAGCAGGAAGCTGGAACCCGTCCGCGGCGGGGCTAGGCGCTCGTGGCTGCCGCGGACGGCGGTTAGCGCGGGCCGCCGCCGGCGACGTCTTCGTCGCCGCGCTGACGGAGGAAGCGCTGGAGATCGCGGGCGATCGAGTCGCCGGAGGGCAACGGCCCCTCGTTCTCGTTCGGCTCGGTGCCGGCGGCCTGCTCGAGTCGCTCGACGAAGGCCTGTACCTCGGGGTCGCTCTGGACGGCGACGTTGACCTGACGGTCGTAGTCGGCGGCGGCAGTCTCGAGCTCGGTGGCATCGACGGCGACGCCGACCAGGCCCTCGAGCTTGCGCACCAGCGCCAGCGCAGCCTTCGGGTTCGGAGCTGCCGCGATGTAGTGGGGCACGGCGGCCCACAGGCTGGCCGACGGCAGCCCGGCGTCCTGGCAGGCGCCGTGGAGGACGCCGACGATTCCGGTCGGACCCTCGTAGGCGGACTGGCTGAGGTTCAGGCGGGAAACCAGCCCGGCGTCGGAAGCCAGGCCGGTGACGGACACCGGGCGGGTGTGCGGCACGTCGGCCAGCAGCGCACCGAGCGTCACCACCAGCTGCACCCCGATTGCCTCGGCGAGCTCCGCGATCAGCCGGCTGAAGCTGCGCCAGCGGAACGACGGCTCGCTGCCCGACACCAGGATCAGGTCGCGCGGCGCGCGCGGGATCCGCGCCTCGTAGATCTCCACCTCGGGCCAGACTATCTCCCGCGTCTGGCCGCCGACCATGCGGATGCGCGGGCGGGTGGCCTGGAAGTCGTAGAACTCCTCGGGGTCGATCGTGGCGAACCGGCGCGCGCCGAGCGCCTCGCCGACGAAGGTGATCGCCGAGGAGGCGGCGTCCGCGGCATCGTTCCAGCCTTTGAACGCGCACACCAGCGCGGGGGCTCTGAGGCCGTCCGGCCGGTATTCCCATTGCAATGGCTGCATCCGAATCACCGTACATCATGGGGTTATGGCTGAGGCTCAGAAAGTCAGTGCGCTCCGGCCCGGCGACGAGGTCCGCGGGGTGTTCGCCTGCACCCGCAAGGACCGGCTGAACACCCGCTCCGGCTCGGCCTATCTCGCGCTCGAGCTGCGGGATCGCACGGGCACGATTCCCGCTCGGGCGTTCAAGGACGCCGACGCGCTGGCGGGGCGGTTCGAGCGCGGGGACCTGGTGCGCGTCGCCGGCAAGGTCGAGCGCTTCCGTGACGAGCTCGTGGTGGAGGTCGCCGATATCCGCCGCGTTTCCGCGGAGACACTCGAGGGGATCTCGCCGTCCGACTTCCTACCCACCGCCTACCGCGACCTCGACGAGCTCGAGGGCTTCCTCGAGCATCTGGCCGGCGAGGTCTACGACCGGGGCTATCGGGGCTTGCTCGATGCCCTGCTCGGCGATGCGGTCCTGCGCGCGGCCTGGCGCCAGGCGCCGTGCACTCGCGCGGGCCACCACGCGTATCTCGGTGGCCTGCTCGAGCACACGGTCGCGGTCGCCACCCTGGCCCACGAGGTCTGCCAGCTGCACCCGCGGCTCAACTCCGACCTGCTGCTGACCGCGGCGATCGCGCACGACCTCGGCCGCACCCGCGAGTTCAGTTACGGCGCCGACATCGGTTTGACCGACGAGGGGCGGCTGCTCGGCCACGTGACGCTCGGCGTGGAGATCATCGGGGCCCACGCCGGTGGGCTCGACGCTCCGCGCCGGCTCGCGCTGCTGCACTGCGTGCTGTCGCACCACGGGCCGTCCTCCGCGCCGAGGGGGCGCTTCGGGTCCGCCGAGGCGCTCGCGCTGTTTCGGTGCAACGCCCTCGACGCCGGCATCAAGGGTGCGCTCGAGCACCGCCTGCCCGATTGAGCCCGCTGCGCTCGGTTCCGCATAATTTGGGGAATGACCCGGACCAGCCACGCCCTGCGCGACATCGAGACTCGCGCCGACTGCGAGCGGCTGGTGCGCTCCTTCTACGGCCGAGCGCTCGAGGACCCGATTATCGGCTGGATCTTCGTCGACGTG
>JALYXK010000018.1 GCA_030947145.1 Actinomycetota bacterium | reverse complement strand
TCCCGGTGTTCGCCGGGCGCCGCACCAGCAGCCGGCGGTCGAGCTCCTCGTCGTGTTCGAGCCCGCGACGGCGCCGGGCCAGCACGACCGCGCCGATCGCGGCGACCAGGAGGAGCAGCGAGGCGATTTCGAACGGGAACAGATAGGTGGTGAGGAACAGCTGGCCGATGTGGCGCGGGGACCCGAAGCCGGGGACGTAGGGCGTTCCCTCCGAGTTGATGCCCTTCAGTGCCGAGCCGAGCATGGCCAGGCACAGCTCCACGGCCAGCGCGAAGGCGAACAGCGGTCCGAGGATCCGCAACGCGCTGCCGCCGGCCAGCAGCTCCTCGCCGCCGCCGACGTAGGCCACGACGAACACGTAGAGCACCATCACCGCGCCCGCGTAGACGACGACCTGCGCCGCGGCCACGAACTCGGCCCGCAGCAGCAGGAACAACGCGGCCAGCGCGATCAGATGGCAGACCAGCGCCAGCACGCTGTAGAACGGGTTGCGCAGCGTTACCACGCCGATCGCGCCGGCAATCGCGCCGAGCGCCGCCAGGAAGAACAGGACCTGCGACATCCGCTACTCCCCTTCTTGCCTCAGCGGGGTGCGCTCGATCGGCTCGGCCAGCAGCATCTCCTTGGTGAAGATCAGATCCGAGCGGGTGTAATCCGAGATCTCGTAGTCGTGGCCCATGGTGATCGCGTCGAACGGGCAGGCCACCTCGCAGTAGCCGCAGAAGATGCAACGACTCAAGTTGATTTCGTATACGGCGGCGTAGCGCTCCCCGGCGGAAATGCGATGCTCGGGAGTGTTCTCCGCCGCGACCACACGGATGCAGTCCGCCGGGCAGGCGGCGGCGCAGAGCGAGCAGCCGACGCACTTCTCCAGGCCCGTGTCCTCGAACTTGTGCAGCTTGTGGCGGCCGCGAAAGCGCGGGTAGACCGGAGTCTTCTCCTCCGGGTACTGGATCGTCGATGGTCCCTCGACGATCCGGGCAAATGTCGTCTTCAGCCCGCGCAGGGTCTCGCCGAACGCGCGATAGGCACCGGCCGCCGGCCCACGCGACGGATAGCGGATCACCTCGATCACGTCTGGTCCGGGGTCGTAGGTCATGCGGGATTCCTCCGGGAAGGCACCAGGTTGGGGATGCGAGACATCACGAGGCCACCACGATCGCGGTTACCAACAGGTTCAGCGTGGCCAGCGGCAGCAGGATCTTCCAGCCGAACGACATCAGCTGGTCGTAGCGCAGGCGCGGCAGCGTCGCCCGGATCCAGATGAAGAAGGTCAAAAAGCCGGTCATCTTGGCCAGGACCACGATCGGATCGACCCAGCCGGGGGGATGGATTCCGAAGGGCAGCAGCCAGCCGCCGAGGAACACCGTGGTGGCGATCCCCGAGACCACGATCATGTTCGCGTACTCGGAGAACAGATAGGCGACGAAGGCCGTGCCGCTGTACTCGGTGAAGTAGCCGCCGACGAGCTCGGCGTCGGCCTCGACGAGATCGAACGGCGCCCGGTTGGTCTCGGCGAATGAGGCGATCATGAAGATCACGAAGCCGACGATCTGCGGGATCACGTACCACATGCCGGCCTGGGCGTGGACGATCCCGGTCAGTGAGAGCGTCTGAGCGGTGATCACCACGCCGACCAGAGAGAGCCCCTGCGAGACCTCGTAGGAGATCAGCTGCGCGGCGCCCCGCATCGCGCCCAGGAACGAGTACTTCGAGCCCGAGGCCCAGCCGCCGAGCATGATTCCGTAGAACGAGATCCCGCCGAACGCGAACACGTACAGCGGCCCGATCGAGACGTCTATCCCGTACAGGCCGACCCGCTGGCCGAAGACGTGCTGGACGTCCCCGAAGGGAATCAGCGCGAGCGCGGACACCGCGGTCAAGATGGCGATCACCGGCGCGAAGCGGAACAGGTAGGCGACCGAGGTGGTGGGGCGCGAGGCCTCCTTGGTGGCGAACTTGACGATCTCGGCCAGCGGCTGCATCAACCCAAACGGGCCAACGCGGTTGGGACCGTAGCGACCCTGGAAGCGGCCGAGCAGCTTGCGCTCGTAGACGATCAGAATCGGCAGGAGGGCGAAGACCAAGCCAAAGATCACCAGCGCCTTGACGATCTGGACCCACCACGGCTCGAAGAAGCCGACGATCCCGTAGAGGGTCACCGGCTGCTCACCTCGACCGAGGGTTCGGTCAGCTCGTTGGCCGAGTCCGTGGCGATCCCCTCGCCCAGGAACACCGTGCCAGGGGGAACGCCGGTGCGGACCGCCGCGGTCGCGCTGAGCCGGGTCCCGTTCTGAGCCACGGTTACGGCCGAGCCGTGGTCGATACCCAGCCGCCCCGCGTCCTCCGGCGAGAGCTCGAGCTGCTGGCGGGCGATGGCGAAGTGCAGCGCGGGTGACGCCTCGACCTCGGGGGAGGCCCAGATCGAGCGGTAGGTGCCCAGGCGAAGGCTTATGCCCGAGGGCGCGCCTTCCCAGAGGATGCGAACGCCGGAGCCGCGCGGGTCCGAAGCCGGGTCACCGGCGGGCACCGGCATCTCCGAGGCCGCGTCGCGCTCGGTCCAGCGGGCGCCGCGGCCACCGATCTCCTCGAGCGTCAGGCCCGCGTAGAAGGGCACTTCCGCGACCAGTTGCTTGAAGGCCATGGGGCTGGTCAGCACGCCGAGGTCGTAGCCGACTCCCTCGGCGATCTTGGACAGCACCTGCCAGCCGGCGCGGACCTGGCCGGGGTGGGCGATCGCGGTGCGCAAGCGCTGCAGGCGGCCGTCGGGATGCACCACGGTGCCGTCCTTCTCGGCGTGCGACTCGGCGGGAAAGACCACGTCGGCGTGCCGGCGCACGCCCTCGGTGAGCATCGAAGCGTGCGCCACCACCAGCGCGACGTGGTGCATGGCGGCCTCCCAGGCGGCCCGGTCGGCCAGCTCGCGGAGCGGATCGGTCTGGAACAGGTAGAGCGCGTTCAGCTCTCCCGCGGCGGCGGCCGTCGCGATCTCGGCGGCACCGCGGCCCGGAGCCACCGGCTCGGCGTAGCCGGGACCCGAGCCTGGCAGCACGCCCGCCTCGCGCAGCCCGCGACCGTTGGCGCCGGCGGGGATCTCCAGCAGTCCGGCGCCCTCGCGCCCGGCCAGGCCGAGCCGATCGGCGATCCGCAGCAGGGCCGGCAGCGCCTCGGTGGACAGGCGCTCGCCCCACACAATCACCACGTCCTCGCCGCCACCGGCCAGCAGCCCGGCCAACGCGGCCATCTCCTCGACGGCGTCCTGCGCGCCATCGCCGAGGGCCGCCTCGAGCTCGGCCAGGAAAGCGGTCTCGCCGCCCGGCGGGTAGCGCAGGGACAAGTTCGCGTTCGCGTCCAGGGCGCTCGGGCGGGCCGTGGCGATCGCCAGCTGCACGCCGCGGCGGCGCACGCCCTTGCGGATCCGCAGGTCGAGAATCGGGGCATCGTCGAGCGGCTCGCAGCCCAGCACCAGAATGGTGTGGGCGAACTCGAGGTCGGGCACCGAGGCCTGCAGCCCCGGCGCCGCCAGCGCCCGGGCCAGCTCGAGGGGTACCGGCTCGCCCTGGCGAGAGTCGAGGTCCGCGCAGTCGAGCCCGTCGCGCATCAGTCGCTGGAGCAGGAAGCCTTCTTCGTTGGTGGCCTGGCCGCCGACCAGGGTGCCGATGCGACCCTTGTGCCGCGCCAGTCCGGCCGCGACCTCGAGCGCCCGCTCCCAGGTGGCCTCGCTCAGGAAGCCGCCCTCGCGCACCAGCGGCGCGGTGATCCGCTCATCCACGTGGATCGCCTGATAGCCGAAGCGGCCCTTGTCACACAGCCAGCCATCGTCGACCTGCGCGTGATCGCGGCCCAGCACCCGCAGCACCTTCTCATCGCGCACGGTGAAGGTGACGTTGCACTGCGAGGGGCACAGTGTGCAGATCCCGCCCGCACCTTCGATGTCCCACGGCCGGGCGCGGAAGCGATACGGCTGCGAGGTCAGCGCGCCGACCGGGCACAGCTCGATGATGTTGCCGCTGAACGGAGCCACATAGGGGTGCCCGTCGTGGGTGGTCACGAAGGTGTGGGCGCCGCGCTCGGCGAAGATCAGCTGGTAGTCCTCGGCCACCTCCTGAGAGAAGCGCACGCAGCGATAGCAGAGGATGCAGCGCTCACGGTCGATGGCCACCAGCGGCGAGAGGGCCAGCGGCTTCACGAAGTGTCGCTTGGGCTCGATCATCCGCGAGCGGCCCAGGCCCCAGCCGAAGGTGATGTCCTGCAGCGGGCACTCACCGCCCTTGTCGCACACCGGGCAGTCCAGCGGGTGGTTGATCAGCAGGAACTCGACTATCGCGTTCTGCGCGGCGCGGACGCGGTCGGTCTGGGTGTTGACCACCATCCCATCCTTGACCGGGGTCGAGCACGAGGTCTGGAGCTTGGGGATCCCCTCGATTTCGACCAGGCACATCCGGCACGCGCCGACCGGGTTGCCCAGCTTCGGCTCGTAACAGAAGTAGGGGATCTCGACGTCGCCCTGCTTGGCCGCGTCGACCAGCATCGACCCCTCGATCGCCGCCACTTCGCGGCCGTCGATGGTGAACTGGATCGTCTTCTGGGTGGGTCGGGGCATGGTTCGGCTATAGCGCGATGGTCGGGGAATCGCCGCGCATTTTCTACTACGAGTGGACCGGCATGGGGCCCGCGTGTTCGTCGGCTACACCCAGCGGAACCACGTCCTCCAGCTCGCCGGCGCCGGAGCGCTCACGGGCGGCTTCGATCTCCGCCTCGAGCTCGGCCCTGAACTTCTGCACGATCGAGCCGACGGGCATGGCCATCGCGTCGCCGAGCACGCACAGGCAGTTGCCGATGATCTGCTCCTGCACGGAGGCCATGATGTCGAGGTCCATCGGTGTGGCCTCGCCGCTCTGGATGCGCTGGAGCATCTTGTGAGTCCAGTTCGTGCCCTCGCGGCAGGGAACGCACTTGCCGCAGGACTCGTGGGCGTAGAACTTGGCCAGCTTCAGCGCCACCTCGAGCACGCCGTGGGTCTCGTCGACCACGATGATCGCCCCGGAGCCGAGCATGGAGCCCGCTTTCGCGAGCGTGTCGAAATCGTAGGCGAGGTCGAGGTCGTCCTTGGTCAGGACCGGCGAGCTGGAGCCGCCGGGAAACCACAATTTGATCTCCCGGCCCTCCGGCGGTCCACCGGCCAGGCCGTAGATGATCTCCCGCGAGGGCATCCCGAGCTCGATCTCGTAGTTGCCCGGGCGCTGGACGTCGCCGGAGACCGAGACCAGCTTGGTTCCGGCGGAGTTCTCGGCGCCGTGCTTGGCGTACTCCTCCCCGCCCATCCGGATGATGTGGGGGATCGTGGC
>JALYXK010000236.1 GCA_030947145.1 Actinomycetota bacterium | reverse complement strand
CCCCCCCCCCCCTCCGCAGTCTCGGGCTAGACGGTGAGCGCTGCCGGCTCGCCGCCGCGCAGAGCGGGCAGAGGCTCAATCGGAAGCTTGGGCAGGGACTCGATCTGCAGCCGCACGAGGATCGCGTCACGCTCGCGTGCCCGAGCCGGATCGCTCTCCAGCCGCTCGATCGCGTCGAGTGAGGCCGCAATGTCGTAGAGGGCCTCGCGTTCGCGGGCCGCTGACAGCGAGGCAGCGAGTGCGTCCTGCGCCCGATCAAGCTCGCCGATCCGGGCCAGGGCGATGCCCCGGACCCGTTCCAGCAACGGGGCTAGTCGATCGGCGCCGGCCAGCAGCTCGCCGGCGATGCTCAGCGCCCGGTCAGTATCCCCGCCGATCGCCTCGGCTTCGGCCAGCAGAGCGTCGGCGAACTCCGCGTAGCTGCGGTCGCCGAAGCGGTGCAACGACTCGGTGGCTTCCCGCAGGAGCGCGAGGCCGTCGTCGAGGCGGCCGGCTCGGACCTCGAGGCGGCCGAGCAGCGCGCATCCGTACCCGAGTGAGCCCCGGTCCTCGGTGGCCAACCACAGGCGGTGGGCACGCCGGAAGTGCTTGGCCGCCTCGTCGTAGCGGCCGCGGTCGCAGAGGATCTCCCCGATGTTGCAGTGGATGGTGGCCACCTCGGCGGGGTCGCCGGCCCGTTCCCGGTGCTCGGCGGCGAGGCGATAGAACTCGATCGCGTCGTCCCATTCCCAGCGGAGGTAGGCGAAGCCGCCGAGGTTGTTGAGGACGTTGGCCTGCTGCTCGAGGTCGCCGAGGCCGGCGTAGATCTCGAGCGCGCGGACCGAGTGGATCGCCTCCTCCTCGCGGCCGGACTCGAACAGCGCCAGATCAAGGATGTAACAGGCGTAAGCCAGCGCCCGCTGTTCTCCGATCGCCTCGGCCTCGAGAATCGCCATTCGGCACAGCGTCTCGGCCTCTTCGTAGCGCCCCTGTCGCTCTCGCGTGTAGGCCAGGCTCCCCAGCAGATGGGCCCGCAGGCCACGTGCCCCAGGATCCTGCGCGTTCTCCAGGATGCGCAGCCCCCGGCGGCCCCAGCGCACCGCCCCGCTGAGTCGTTCGGTCCGGCGGGCGATCAGCGTGTGGCGATGTAGCAACCGGGCCTGGGCCAGCGGGTCGTCGCCCACCAGCGATCGCGCCCGCGTGAGGGCCTGCGTTGCTGCCGTGAGCTCTCCGGTGCGCTGCAGCATGTCGGCCAGCGCCTCCCAAGCGGCGGCCAGCTCGGCCTCCGAGGCGCCATCGAGCCGGCCCGCCTCGATTGCCCGCCGATAGAGTCGGGCAGCGTCGGCATGAGCGAACCCATCGCGGGCCCGCTCGGCTCCGACCCGCGCGTACTTCCAGGCCCGCTCGTAATCGCCGGCCACCATGAAATGCAGCGACAGGATCGCGGGATCGGCGTCGGCGTCGCGACCGCTCTCCGCCTCGAGCGCCTGGGCCACCTGCTGGTGCAGGCTCCGCCGCAGCCGGAACGGCAATCCGTCGTAGGCGACCTCACGTAGGGCGGGTCGTTTGAATCGCACGTGTCCGTCGGGGTCCAGCGCGAATATGCCCTGCAGCCGCTGCCAGACCGCGTCGTCGAGTTCGGGAGCGTCGGGCTCCTGGACGTCGCGCAGCCGGCCAGAATGGAAGCTGAGTCCCAGCACCGCCGCCCGGCGCACGAGCTCACGGTCCCCCGGGTCGAGCGCATCGATCCGCGCGCTGGCCGCCGAGTCGATGCTGTCGGGCAACGTCTCCGTCCCGCTGGCGGCGGCGGCGAGCAGATCGAGGAGGAACTCGGGACTGCCTCCGGAGCGTTGCACCGCCAGCTCGAGCATGTACGGCGGGACCAGCGCGGCCTCCGCCGTCGCCTCCGCCAGCGTGAGCGCGTCCTCCTTGGAGAGCGGTCCCAGTTCGAGTCGGCGGACGCTTCCCGGAGCCGGGGCGAAACCGCCGGCCACATCCCGCCGCGTGACCAGGACCAGCCAGGACGTGTCGCGCAGCTTGCCGGCCAGGGCCCGCAGCAGCGCGGACGAGGCCTCGTCCATCAGATGTGCGTGCTCGATCTCCACGAGCGTGGGCGTCGCCAGGGCCGGCTCGAGGAAGCGAATCACCACCTCGTGGAGCTTCGCGGCCCGAAACTCGGTGGAGAGCTGGTCCACCTCAGCCGTGCTCGGCGACCGCGCCGAGACCGCGATCGCCAGCAGGGGCAGCCACGGCAGCAGCTCGGGCTGCTCGCGCTGTAGGGTCAACCGGAGGTGCTCAAGCACCACCTCGTCCGCGTCCTCCCAGGTGAGACCGAGGAGCTGCCGGAGTGGGTCCCGCCAGGCCACGTAGGGAACGTTCGCGGTGAGGGTCTCGCAGGTGGCGTGCACAAACCGCATCGCCGACCCGCTCTGACGAGCCTCGCTGAGCAGGCGCGACTTGCCCGACCCGGTCTCTCCGACGATCTCGACCAGACCGCCGACGCCCTCCTCGGCCTGGGACACCGCGGTGCCCAGGACCTCCAGCTCACGGTCCCGGCCGATCAGCGGAATCCGCACCGGCCCCGAGTCCCCGGAGATTCGGCGCCGGGCAGCGCCCACCTCGGACGCATGCACCGGCTGGCTCTTTCCCTTGACCATGAACGGCTCAACATTCACAAGCTGGAACTTCGCCTGTGAGCGCTCGAGCACCCCGCCCGTGGCGTAGATTCCGCCCCACGGGGCCTTGGCCATCAATCGCGCGCCGAGGTTGACGGCGTCGCCCATGACCGTGTAGGTGCGGCGGTAATGCGGGCCGATCCCGCCCGCGAACACGTGCCCGCGATTGACGCCGATGCGCACCGGAAGAGCCGGCCGCGCGTCGATCACCTGGCGCAGCGCCAGCAGCATCCGCTCCTCGTCGTCGCCCAGCACCCGCGGGGCTCCCGCCGAGAGCAGCAGCTTCCCACCGCCCCCGGCCACATCGGAGCCGAGTAGGCACACGTGGTAGCGGTCGGCCGCGTCCTGGACGATCCGTACGAGCTCGTCGAGCGCCTGCGCGGTCGCCGCTGGGCCCTGTGAGTGGATCAGCTCGTCGGTTCCGCCGAACTGAACGAACGCGATCGTCGCGGTCCGGTGCTCGGGCAGCGCCGAGCCCGTCAGTGCATGCGCCCGGACCTCTGTGGAAAGGCAACCGGCGATCTCCGCGTCGGTCGGATGGCGGGTGAGCTGCATCGGCCCGGGCGTGGGCGACGCCGGAGCCCGAACGAGCAACACCCCGGGCTCGAGCCGCTCGCCCAGGCATCGGTCGGGCAGCAGCGCCGCGGTGGCCGGGCTGAGCAGGATCTGCCCTGCCGACGCTGCCGCCTCCATCGCCACCACCTGGCTCGCGGCCGGGCCGGCGATGACGTACTCGCGATGCGACCCCCCGATCAGGAAGTGCTCGTAGGCGCCGCTGTGCACGCCGACCGACATCCGCAACATGATGTGCCCCGAACCTGCTCGAATCCGGCCGACCGAGCGCAGGGTCCGCCGCATCTCCACCGCCGCGGAGCACGCCCGAGCCGGATGCCCGGCTCCCTCGAACCACAGCAGCAGCGCGTCGCCGCCGAACTTCAGCAGTGACCCGTCGTGGGCGTAGGCGTCAGCCAGCAGCGCCGTGAAGCACGAGTTGATCGTGTCGGTGAGGTGCTCCGCGCCCTCCTTGCCGAAGCGGGCGAGTCGCTCCGACAGGCGCGTGAAGCCGGAGATGTCGACGAACACGACCGTGCCGTCGAGCGTCTGCACCAGCGTGTCGGGCTCCGAGGCCAAGCGCTGGAGCAGCACCCGCGGTAAGTATGGGTCCAGGTTGCCCGTTTGCGAATCCACAGCTCGCCTTCAAGCACAGTCATGGCCCGGCCACGCGCCGGGCTCAGCAGTAGAAGCAGAGAGTAGGGCAACCGCCGGGCCGGTCAAAGTGACATTTGTAAGCAGACTGGCCCTGACCGCCCTCGAACCCGGGCGGCAAAGAAACGGCCAACACTGATGTGCCGGCCGGATCAAAGCTACGTATGGAGAGGCTGGGAGCGCCGGGACGGCGCGCCCGGCGTAGTCGCGATTACTTCAGTTCGACGGTACCGCCGGCCTCTTCGATGTCGGCCTTGAGCTTCTCGGCCTCGGCCTTCTCGATGCCCTCCTTGACGGGCTTGGGGGCCTCGTCGACGAGCGCCTTGGCCTCCTTCAGGCCGAGCCCGGTCGCCGCACGGACAACCTTGATCACCTGGATCTTCTTGTCGCCCGGTCCGGTGAGGACCACGTCGAACGCGGTCTGCTCCTCGACCTCGGCCGGGGCGTCGCCGCCGGCGCCGGGCCCCGGGCCGGCCATGACCGCCGCTTGGGCGGACACGCCGAAGGCCTCCTCCAGCGCCTTGATGCGCTCGGACAGCTCCAGCACCGAGATCGCCTTCAGTTCGTCGATCCACTCTTCTGTAGTAGACATGGTTCCTCCTTATGCGTCGGACGGTTCCGCGTCGGTCGCGGCCTCGCCCTCAGGGTGTTCAGATTCAGTCGTTTCCGGCGCGGGCTCCGCCACCGCCGGGGCTTCCGGCTCAGGCTCGGCTTCAGTCACTGGCTCGGTCGCGGACTCCGCCGGGACGGGCTCCGCCGTCGCCTCGGGCTCCGCCGGCGCCTCTGGCTCAGCCGGAGCGGCGGGCGCCGGCGCGGTACCGGTGACCAGACCCTCGTCGGCGATCGCCTGCAGCTGGATGGCCAGCCCCTGGATCAGGGCGTTCAGCCCTCTCACCAGGCCGGAGATCGGCGCGGCGATCGTGCCCACGAGCTGGGCATGCAGGACGTCGCGAGAGGGCAGGCGGGCGATCGAGCGAACGTCGTCGGCGCTCAGCACCGAGCCGTTCAGCATGCCCCCCTTGAACTCGAGGATGCCCAGCACGCGGGCCGCGTCGTTGAGCGCCTTGGCCGCCAGCGCGGCGTCGCCTCGCACAAGCGCGAGCGCGGTCGGCCCCTGCAGCATCGGCCGCAGCTCGGAGGCCCCGGCCTTGTCGGCGGCGCGCTCGGAAAGCGAGTTCTTGACGACCCGCAGACGAGCGTCCACGTCGCGGAGCTTCTCGCGCAGGTCGGCCGCCTGGGCGACGGTGAGCCCGCGGTAATCGACGGCGAAGACCGCCTCGGAGGCGCCGATCTGTTCGGCGATCTCGTCTACAACTGCTGCTTTTTGGTCTCGGTTCATAGTCCTCTCACGCAAAACGCCCGCTCGTCGGCGGGCGTCGATGGCAAGCGGTCACGGACCGGTTGCTTCGAGTCCGCCTACCCCGGTCTCACGCGCAGAATGCGCCGCCGGAGGTCTCGGGCTTCGTCTCTCTGAATAGCAGTTGCAGTCTAAGCGGCCGCGGGCTCCTCGATGATGTCACGGGTCCGCGAGGGGTCGACCTTGATGCCCGGCCCCATCGTGGTGGCAAAGGTGACGGTCCGGATGTAGCGGCCCTTGGCGGCCGATGGCTTGGCGCGGATCAGCTCGTCGATCACGGCCGCGTAGTTCTCCAGCAGGCGCTGCTCCTCGAAGTCGCGCTTGCCGATCACCAGGTGGACGATCGCGTTGCGGTCGGTGCGGTACTCGACCTTACCGGCCTTGGACTCCTGCACCGCCTTGGCCACGTCCATCGTGACCGTGCCGACCTTGGGGTTCGGCATCTTGCCGGCGGGGCCGAGGATCCGGCCGAGCCGGCCGACGACCGGCATCAGGTCCGGCGTGGCGATCGCCACGTCGAAGTCGTCGAAGCCTTCCTGGATCTGCTTGGCCAGGTCTTCGGCGCCGACGATGTCCGCGCCCGCCTCCTCCGCCTCGCGGGCCTTGTCGCCCTGGGCGAAGACGGCGATCTTCACGTCCTTGCCGAGCCCGTTGGGCAGGGCTACGGTGCCGCGCAGCTGCTCGTCGGCGTGACGGACGTTCAGGCCGGTGCGGACGTGGACTTCGAGCGACTCGTTGAACTTGACCCGCGAGAGCTGCTTGGCCAACGCGATCGCCTCGGCGGGCGCATATTCGCGCTCGCGATCGAAGCGCTGCTTGGCGTCGGAATATGTCTTGCCGTGCTTGGCCATCTAAACCACGTCCACGCCCATCGAGCGGGCGGTGCCGGCGATGATTTTGGCAGCCGCGGCGATGTCGTTGGCGTTCAGGTCCTTCATCTTCGTTTCGGCGATCGCCTCGAGTTGGGCCTGGGTGATCTTGGCGACCTTGTCCCGGTGGGGTTCGGCCGAGCCCTTGTCCAGCGACAGCGCCTGTTTGATCAGCACCGCGGCGGGCGGGCTCTTGGTGATGAAGGTGAACGAGCGGTCCTCGTACACGGTGATCACGACGGGGATCACCGTGCCGAGATTCGATTGCGTCTGGGCGTTGAAGGCCTTGACGAACTCCATGATGTTGACGCCGTGCTGACCGAGCGCGGGACCCACCGGCGGCGCGGGACTTGCCTGGCCGCCGACCGCCTGCAATTTGATTCGGGTTAGAACTTTCTTGGCCATCTCTAGATCTTCTTGACTTGGTCGAAGCCGACCTCGACCGGGGTTTCCCGCCCGAAGATCGATACCAGCACCTTCAGCCGCTGCGCGTCCTCGTTGACTTCGGAGATCTCGCCCGAGAAGTCTGACAGAGGGCCGGA
>JALYXK010000466.1 GCA_030947145.1 Actinomycetota bacterium | reverse complement strand
CGGGCTCGGAAGAGAACTCGCGGCCCAGGAAGGGCTGGCCGTGGTCGTGGCCGAACACGCGGGGGCCGAGCTTCTCGCTCATGCCGAAGCGCATGACCATCTGCTTGGCCGTCGCCGTCACCTTCTCTAGGTCGTTGGAGGCGCCGGTGGTCACCTCGGAGAACACGATCTCCTCCGCGGCGCGACCGCCAAGGGTCATGGCCATGGTGTCGAGGAGTTCCGCGCGAGTCGTCAGGAACTTGTCCTCGGTGGGCAGCGAGATCGTGTAACCGAGTGCCTGGCCGCGGGAGATGACCGAGATCTTGTGGACGGGATCGGAGTACGGCAGGTAGTGGCCGACGATCGCGTGCCCCATCTCGTGGTAGGCGGTGATGCGTCGCTCCTTCTCGCTCATCACCCGGGTCTTCTTCTCCGGGCCCGCGATCACCCGCATGATCCCTTCCTCGAGCTCGACCTGGGTGATCTCGCGCTTGCCCGTGCGGGCGGCGAGCAGGGCGGCCTCGTTGACCAGATTCGACAGGTCGGCACCGGTGAAGCCCGGGGTCTGACCCGCGAGCACGTCGACGTCGATCTCGCGCCCGAGCGGCTTACCGCGGGTGTGGACCTCGAGGATCTTCTTGCGGCCGAGGCGGTCGGGGCGATCGACGACGATCTGGCGGTCGAAGCGTCCGGGACGCAGGAGCGCAGGGTCAAGAATGTCGGGGCGGTTGGTGGCGGCGATGAGGATGATGTTGTCCTTCATCTCGAAGCCGTCCATCTCGACGAGGAGCTGGTTCAGCGTCTGCTCGCGCTCGTCGTGGCCACCGCCGAGTCCGGCCCCGCGGTGGCGGCCGACGGCGTCGATCTCGTCCATGAAGATGATGCAAGGGGAGTTCTGCTTGGCCTGCTCGAAGAGGTCGCGGACGCGCGAGGCGCCGACCCCGACGAACATCTCGACGAAGTCCGAGCCCGAGATCGAGAAGAAGGGCACGCCGGCCTCGCCGGCCACGGCGCGCGCGAGCAGCGTCTTGCCCGTGCCCGGAGGCCCGTAGAGGAGCACGCCCTTGGGAATGCGCGCGCCGAGGGCCTGGAACTTCTTCGGGTTCTCGAGGAACTCCTTGATCTCGTGCAGTTCCTCGACCGCCTCATCGACCCCGGCGACGTCACGGAAGGTGATCTTGGGGGAGTCGACCGAAAGTCGCTTGGCGCGCGATTTCCCGAACGACATGACCTTCGATCCGCCGCCCTGGACCTGGTTCATGAGGAAGATCCACAGCCCGATGAAGATCAGGAAGGGGAGTATCGTCGTGAGCAGCCCGAGCCAGTCGCTGCTGGAGGTGCTCGAGACATCGAGCCCGTTAGCGCCGACGCCATTGTTGTTGAGATCCTTCTGCGCCAGCGTGATGAGCTGGGTTACGTAGTTGTTCGGGTAACCGACCGAGAACTTCTGAACGCCGGCCTGTTGCGCGCCCGCCTGGGTCAGCGTCACGTTGGCGCTCAGGTTCTTCTGGTCGAGCGAGATCGCCTTGACCTGGTTGTTGTCCAGGTACGTGACGAGCTGGCCGAAGCTGGGCTTCGGCGTGTGGCTGTTGCCGCCGATCAGCTTCTGCGCGAAAAAGGCGAGCACTACCACGATGAGGATCGGGAAGGCTGCGCTCTTGAAGAACCTGCTCATGGTCAATTTTCCGCGCATCGCGCCAGGTGGTCTCCGCGGGGAATGGTCAAGCGTAGCACTTGGATTTCATGCCCCCGCATGGTCTTCCTTCAACGCCGCGACGAACGGTAAGTTGCGGTAGCGCTCTCCGTGGTCGAGTCCGTAGCCGATCACGAACCGGTCGGGGATCTCGAATCCCACGTAGCGGGTGGGGAGCTGCACCTTACGCCGTTCGGGCTTGGTCAGCAGGGCGCAGACCTCGAGCGAGCGCGGATTGCGCGCGCCGAGATTGCGCAGCAGGTACTGGAGGGTGAGGCCGGAGTCGACGATGTCCTCGACGATGAGCACGTCGCGGTTCTCGATCACCGCGTCGAGATCCTTGAGGATCCGCACCACCCCGGAGGACCTGGTGGCCGATCCGTAGGAGGCCACGGCCATGAAGTCGACCTCGCACGGGACATCGAGCTGGCGCATGAGGTCCGACAGGAAGAACACCGCGCCCTTGAGCACTCCGATGAGGACGAGGTCGCGGTCCACATAGTCGCATGAGATCTCGGCCGCTAGCTCGCGAACCCGATTCTGCAAGTCCTCGGCTTGCACGAGGATGTCCCCGATGGCGTCGTCGTCCACCGCGTGTGAGTTTATGGGGTGTCCCGTCCGAGGGCCGATGGCGACTCCACGGCGCTCAGATACACGGCCTCGCGCGTGTCCGCGGTCACCGGGTCACCGCGACGTGGCCGTCAGGTAAACGGCCTCGCGCGTCGTCGCGGTCACCTTAAAGCGCTCTGACGTGGCCACCCCCGCGACCCACACGATCTCGCCGCCCGACTCGACCACCGGGACGGTCGCGCGCCGCGACCGCGCGACGCGCCGCGCCGTGAACAGATCCTGCAGGCTCTTGGTACCGGCGAGGCCGAGCGGCGCCATCCGGTCGCCGGGCCGCCACGTGCGCACGAGCAGCTCGTTCCCGACCGCGGCGCGATCGACGCTGCCGGGACGCCGCCCGGGGGGGCCTACCTCGCAGCGGACCTCGTAGGCGCCGAATCCGATGGCTCCGGGGACGGCCAAGCTGGCGGCCGCGGGAGCGAGCGGGGGCGCGGTCGCGAGCTCGAGGCGCACCACCCCGTATTCGGATATGGCGCGGATGCCGAACCCGAGGTCGAGCGTGGCCGTGCCC
>JALYXK010000223.1 GCA_030947145.1 Actinomycetota bacterium | reverse complement strand
GGCGGCGAGAACAGCACGGCGGCGATCTCGGGCAGTGTCGGCTCACCCACGCCGCGGGTCCGGACGGTGCGCAGCGCCTCCCGCAGACCGGCCGCCTCGACCTGGGTCAACTCGGCTCCGATCGCCGACGTGGCGATCGCCCGCAGCAGCTCCAGCTGCGCGTACTCCTCGGGATGCGAGGCCAGCGGGTTGAGTCGAACTCCGCCGCCGGGCACGAGCGAGATCGGCGTCACGCCGACCGCGGCGCAGAGCGGCCCGTACTCCCGCTTGATGTCGAGCACGAACGCCCGGCGACCGAACAGCAGCATCCGCCAGAGCAGCGTCTTGACCAGCGCGCTCTTGCCCTGCCCGAGCTTGCCGAGCACGATCACATTCGGATCGTCGAGGGCCCCGTCCTGGTACAGCGCCCAAGGGTCATAACAAAAGGCCGCCCCGCTGGAGTCACGGCCCATGAACACCCCGCGCCCGCCGAGCCCGCCGGCGGCGATGAACGGGTAGATCGCCTGCGCGTGGCGCGTCGTGGTGCGGTGACCCGGCCGCTCGGCCGCCCGAATGCCTCGGCCCAAGGCCCCCCACGAGAATCGCCCCCCGGGCGATTCTCGCAAGGTACGAGCCGTCAGGCGAGTACCCGTCACCGCAGACCTCGGCAGAGCGGCAGCGTGAAGGTGAACGCGTCGGCCTGCTGGCCGTACAGGCGATGCAGCTCGAGCCGAGACCTCGCGGCGTGCTCGAGTACCTCCGCGCTGGCGCGTCGCAGGTCGTCGGGGTCGCGCCCGGAGACGGTGACGAAGCCGGCGAGCCGGACCTCGCAGTGACCCGCGGCCAGCTCCGCTTCACGACGGGCCGTGGCCTCCTGGGCCTGGCGCTGCCGGGCGGTCTCGGACTGGCCGAAGCGGCGCCGCAGCTCGCGATCGGCGCGGTCGCGGGTGACCGCCGCCTCAACCTCGCGGGTCGAGCGCTGCGGCGTCACCGGCTCGAAGGTGACAGCGACGGTGCGCACGGCGTTCGAGCGGCCGAGGAGCGCGTCCATGAACATCGGGGAGACCTCGACCCGGGGCCAGCCCCCGATCCAGTAGGTGGCGTGCTCGGCGCCGTCGCTGCGGTAGCGGTCCCAACCCTCGTGAGCGCCCAGCGGCCAGGCGTTGCACTCGGACAGGCCGCCCCGATCCGGATCGGCGGTCTCGAGCGCCGCGATCTCGGCGCGGGCATAGGGATCGAACGCGGTGCGCAGGACCCGGGAGAGCTGCTCGGCGCGCAGGGCGCCGAGCACCTTGATCTCGGCCGCCTGCAGGCGCTCGGCGACCCGTTCGCTCTCGTCGATCAGCGCCTGCGAGCACGCGTCGGCTCCGCGCTCCTGGACCCGGGCCGCGTCGACCTGGACGGCCACGAGGATCTCGTGCTCCTGGGCGACACTGGTGGTGCTGCCGATCAGCTCGAGATAGGACTCGATCATCGGCGTCCCGCGCAACGGCACGGCCGGGTCGCGTTCGGCGTGCAGCCAGCGCACCAGCTCATCCCCGCGCGCCGGCACGGTTCGCTCCAGCCATTGGATCCGCCGGACCGCGGTCCCGGCGGTGCCGGAAAGCACCAGCCCCCAGCGGGCCAGCCGCCGCTCCTGCGCCTCGGGGTCGAGCAGGCCGAAGGCGACAACGCGGCAGGCCAGCACCGCGGTGAGCCGCTTTCCCGAGCGCTCCGAGATCACCCCGATCGCGCGGTCGCGGTAGCGGAGCTCGAGCACGCGAACCCCGCGCAGGCTGGATGGCGGATCGGCCCGCGCCTCCGAGAGCTGGGTGGGGGCGCTCGAGCCGGTTGAACCGGTCGAGCCGGCGGAGCCGTTCCCCTCGGGGTCGCTGTCCGGGCGCCGGCCCCCTACCCGCGCCAGCGATCCCCCGCCCGGCGCCTCCGAGCGGAAGCGGGCGCGGCCGCTGAGCCGGCGGATCGCGTAGGCGCCGGCCACAGGCGTCCATTGCTCGGCGGTCCGGCTCCCGATCGGGATCGTGGCCAGCGCGACGGCGGCGGCGATCAGCGTCATCGCGGCGAGAGCCCCCGCGGCGCTCGGGACCCGGTCGAGCACGGACACCGCGAGCACCGCGGCGCAGCCCAGCACGGTCGCCTGCCCGACCCGGACCGATCCCAGGATGCCGCGCCGCTCGATCGGGCCGAAGCGATAGCCGAGCCGCTCGTCGCTCACAGCCGCCCGCCCTGGGGATCCTGGGAGGGCGGCAGCGGGCCGGGCTCCTGGCTGTCGGCTGTGGCCGGTGGCTCGTCTGCGGGCGCATCGTCCGGGCCCCGGGGCTGCAGCGGCGCCGACGGCCGGCTGCCGGGTCCGAACTCGAGAGTTCCCCACTCACCGTCGCCGGTCTGCCAGTGCGGGTCCATTCCCGGGAGGCGCGGGGCGGGCGAGTCCTCGGCGCCCGCAGTCGATGCACTACCGGTCAAGCCACTCTCGGCCGGATCGGCACCGGCACCGGCCAAGCCGTTCAGAGCGGCCTCGGCGCCGGCAGGGCGCCCACCGGTACCGTTGCCCGAACCGCCGCCCGGCCCGACGCCGGGACCTCCACCGGGGGCATCGGCTCCGCCGGAGGCCAGGACCGCACGGCTGCCCGCTGCCTGGTCTGACCGACCGGCAGGCTCGAGTCTCGATGCCTCAGCGGCGCCGCCGGAGGCGGCCACCGTGGAGCGCTCCGCATCGCTGCTCATCCCGGCGGTCACCGAGGTGGCCCACCCCTCGATAGCGCCGCCGAGGGCGTCGGCACCGAGGACGTGGCGGTCCAGGCGCGCTCCCTCGCCGCGCAGGGCACCGGATGCTGCCCCGGCGAGCTCGGCGAACGGAAGCAGCCGGAACAGGACGAAGGGAGAGAACGCCGCGAGCATCACCAGCGCGGTCCCGGCGAACATCCCCGAGGCGCCCCAGGAGCCGAGTGCGCCGCCGGCCAGGGCCAGCACCGCCACGATCGCGAACTTGGCCAGGATCAGCGCCACCAGCGTTTCGAGCGCTCGCACCGCCCAGATCCGGCGGGCCGGCCAGACCATCCCCGCAAAGGCCAGGGGCAGCATCAGCACGACGACGTACACCGCCGCCTCCCGCACGAGCAGCTCGAGTGACACGGCCAGGGCGGCCCCGGCGAGCAGCGCGCCGATGAAGAACGCCAGGAACGGCGAGCCGTCGATGACCGAGAGCCCGCCGGCGACGCCGCCGAATGCCCTGAGGAAGCCGACGCCGGCCCCGCCGGAGGCCGAGGACACGATCGCGCACATCTCGTCGGACGCGGCCAGCACCAGCATCGTCAGCGGTGCGGCGATGCTCACCGCGAGGAGCGCCAGCGGCAGGTAGCCGAAGGCGGCGCGGGCCAGCAGCGTCAAATCGGAGCGGATCAGCGCCTGCAGCGCCGCGGCGAACAGGAAGGGCAGGGTGAGCAGCGCCGCCAGCCCGGCCACGCGCCAGTAGGTGGATGAGAACCAGGTGGTCTGCAGCCGTGGGCTGGTGGTCTTACCGATCTCCTTCTCGGTTTCCCGGAGTGCCGCCCTGGCCCCGCCCAGGACCCAGGCGCCGACCGCGGCGAGTCCGAGCCCGAAGCCGGCGGCGCGAGTGGCGCCGCCGCTCAGCAGCGCCTTGGCGGCTGCACCCGGACTTCCGCTGAGCAGCTTCTCGCCGGCCGTGGCCAGCCGGCCGCCCTGCAACACGTTGCAGGCTTTGCCGGCGAGCTTGCTGAGGAATCCGGCCACGCTGCAGACCTTCCCGATCGGGTTGAGACTGAGGGCACCGGCGGGAGGCGGGCTCGCGCAGAGGGCGATCGTGGCGGTCACCAGCGCGAGCGCGACGAGATGCGCCCAGCGGGTCATCGCGCCGTCGTCCCCAGGTGGTGGAAGAAGTTCACCAGACCGGGCGCCGCGCCGACGACCAGCGCGGAGGCGCCCGAGATCAGCGCGGCCATCCGCCCGCGGGCCGCGTAATGGTGGTTCTGGGTGTGGGAGGCGACGGCCCACAGCCCAGCCCCGACAAACGCGCCGAGCACGGCAATGGCCAGCGCCCACGCCTCCGCGCCGTTGACGAGCTGCTGCAGGACGTTGCTGCCCGGAAGACCTTTCGGGTTCGGATGCGCGCTGACCGCGGATAGGACGAGTTGATTCACACACTGCCTCCAAACCAATTGAAGCTAATTGAATGGTTTCAAGCCTAGCAATTGTCGCGGCCGCGTGCTAGCTTGAATCGTAGACACCTAGTCTCAATTTGCCTCAATATGTCACAAACAACGCACCTGATGTCGTCGATCGACCGCCCCCGGCGAGCGGGCGACGTGGACCTGGGTGCGCTCTATCTGGCGCTGGCGCCCCGGCTCGAGCGGATCGTCCGCCTGGACGTGCGGGCTCCCGATGCGGTGATCGAGGACGCCTGTCAATTCGCCTGGAGTCGGCTCCTGTACCACCGCGATCGCGTCAGCCACGACTCGGCCCTGTCGTGGCTGGCCAAGACGGCGGTCCACGAGGCGGTCAAGCTCCTGCGCCGCGACCAGCGTGAGCTCTCGCTCGACTGCGAATGCGAAGGCGAACGCGACGGGGGACGCGAGGTCGAGGCGCCCGGTCGGCCCCTGTTCGGTGGCTTCGCGCCCGGGCCGGAGGAGCACTTCGAGCAGCGCGAGCAACTGGACGCGCTCGCCGGCCTGCCCGAGCGCCAGCAACGAGCGCTGTGGCTGCACGCGCTCGGACTGAGCTACGCCGAGATCGGACTCCAGACCGGAGACAGCTCTCGGACGGTCGAGCGGCAGCTACTCCGAGCCAGGCGCACGGTCCGCGGGCTGGCTTAGCGGGCGCGGCCGCGCTTGCGCCGGCGACGCTCGGCCGGGCTGAGCTTTCGCGACTTCTGCTTGGCGCGGGCCTGGGCGTTCTGCCTGGCGCCCTCGGCCTCGGCGGCCCGCTGACGTATCGGGGCGCGGCGCCGGGCGTCGCGCCAGATGAACAGCGAGATCCCGAGGATCAGCACGATCGCGCCGATGAAGACGGTAATCGCGGTGGAGCTGCTCAGCCCGGAGCCGCCCGCAGACCCGCTGGTGCTGACGATCGTCGGCGTGGCCGTGGACGGGGCCGTCGCGGTCGGCGTCACCTGGGGGACGCCGGGGGCGAAGGGGCTACTCGTGCTCGGGCCGGCCGCCTGGGCCCACGCGGGCACCGCGATCGCTCCGGCGAGCAACCCGAGCGCAAGCAGCCTACGCATCAGCGCCACCGGCGAGCAACCCGAGCATCGGCGGCACCCTATCCAGTGCCCGCACCCGGCGCCACTACCGCTCGGAGGCGAGCGGCTGCTCCATCGCCTTGGTATCCGGCGGGTTGATGTACGGCTGCTCGGACTCC
>JALYXK010000220.1 GCA_030947145.1 Actinomycetota bacterium | reverse complement strand
CCTCAGGCCTCGCGCCAGACCTCGACCGAGACCTCGGTCACCGGCAGGGCCAGCGGCGGCTCGGGTTTGGCCGCCTTGACCCACACCGCCCCGGCCTCGTAGCTGTCGAGCAGCCGGTCGGCGATCGCGGTGCAGAGCCGCTCGAGGGTCCGATAGGTCCGCTGCTGGGCGACGAAGTTGACCGTCTCGCAGACCTGTCCGTAGTCGACGGTGTCCTCGATCCGGTCGGTCACCGTCGCGTCGCACTCGCCCACGTCGAGCCGGATGTCGAGTAACAGCCGCTGTCCGACCTCGCGCTCCGCCGCGGTCACGCCGACGTGCGTGTAGAGCGACAGCCCGCTGATCTCGATCGTGACCTCCGGTTCGGAGTGCCCGTCCTCGTCCTCGTCCTCGTCCTGAAAATCCTCGGCCTCGTCGCTCACGCGCGCAACGTAGCACCCTGAGGCGCCGCGGCCGCCGCGACCATCAGCGCATCCCTGACCGGTGCGACGTCGTGGACCCGGAAGACGCTGGCGCCGCGTTCGAAGGCGATCACGTTGCTGGCGATCGTCGCTGCCAGCCGGTCCTCTACCTCGCGACCGGTGATCCGCCCGAGGAACGACTTGCGGGAGGTGCCGATCACCACGGGTCGGCCGATCGCCGCTATCTCCTTCAGGCGGCGGAGCAGCTCGAGGTTGTGCTCGCTCGTCTTGCCGAAGCCGATGCCGGGATCGAGCATGATCCGCTCCTCGGCGATCCCCCGATCGATGGCGAACGCCATCCGCTGCACCAGGAACGCCTTGACCTCGGCCACGACGTCGCCGTAGCGGGGATCGGACTGCATCGTGCGCGGCTCGCCGAGCATGTGCATCAGGCACACGTCGGCCCCCGCGTCGGCCACCAGCCCGGCCAGCGCGGAATCGGCGCGTAGCGCGCTGACGTCGTTGACCAGCGTGGCGCCGGCCGCCAACGCCGCGGCGGCGACGGCCGCCTTGGTCGTGTCGATCGAGATCCGAGCCGTGACCCCGGCGGAGATCAGCCCGGAGATCACCGGAACCACTCGCCGGAGCTCCTCCCGCTCCGGCACCGGGTCCGCTCCCGGCCGGGTCGACTCGCCGCCGATGTCCAGGATCTCCGCGCCTTCGCGCTGCAGCTCGAGCCCGTGGGCGACGGCTGCGCCGGAGTCGAAGAAGCGACCGCCATCGGAGAACGAATCGGGCGTGACGTTGACCACGCCCATGATCGCGAAGCGGGTGCTCGCCGCTTGAGCGCGGCCGCCGGTGGCCAGGGGGCTCGGCAGCGGGAGGGTCATTCCGGCCCCTCGCCGGGCCAATGGCCGTGGCGGTCGAAGTACTCGCGGGCTCGCTCCTCCTGGTCGCGGTCGCGGTTGCTCTCCACGCTCATCCGGAACATCCAGTTGATCATCCACACCATCAGCGCGATGCCCACCACCACCACGCCGCCTCCGGCCAGCAGCGAGCGGGAATCGGCTCGGGTGGAGACGCTGGCGTGTCCGAGCACGATCATCACCACCCCGACCACGGCGATCACCAGGGGCAGCCAGATGCGCGTCGCGGTGACGGCGACGCCGGCTCGTGGCTTGCCACTCATCACTGCCTAGCGGCCAACGCCCGTAAGATCGATTCCCATGCTCGCTCCCGCACGTTACCTGGCCGACTTCGCGAGGTTCGTCGCGACCAAGGGCGCGCAGGAGCGGCACGACATCGCGGCTCTGCGCGAGCTCGAGCAACGCAGCCTCGACCTCCCCGCCGGACTCGAGCTCGAATGGCTGGGCCTCGACCGTTACATCGGCACCCGACCGGGCGCCGCCGGCGTCCTGGTCGGACACACGCATTTCGATCATGCCGTCGACGCGCCGGCCATCGCCCAGCGCCTGGGCTGCCCGGCCTACGGTTCGCGCTCACTGGTGGCGCTGATGCACCTGCACGGCGCCGGCGAGCTGGCGGCCGAGGTCGAGCCCTACCGGCGCTACGAGTTGGGTCCGTATACGGTCAGCTTCACCCCCAGCCTGCACTCGAAGCTGGTGCTCGGGCTGGCGGTGCCGTTCGCCGGGGAGCTCACCTGCGAACATCTCGCCGCGATGATCCCGGGCGCCTATCGCTGCGGCCAGGTTTGGGGAATCCTGATCGAGGTCGCCGGGGTGAGCTTCTACCACCAGGGCAGCGCCAACCTGATCGACGCGGCGATCCGCGACCGGGATGTGGACTTCTTCCTGGCCGGGGTGGCGGGGCGGGGCTTCACCGCCGACTACTGGAGCCGGATCCTGCGCCGGCTGTCTCCGCACACGATCGTCCCCACCCACTACGACGACTTCTTCCGACCCCTGGACGCCGAGATGGCACTTTCAACCAACGTCAACCTGGCCAGCGTCCCGGACGAGATCCGCTCGGTCAGTGCCGATTTCTCGGTGGCCGCGCTGCCGCTGCTGGGAGGTGCGGGCCGATGAGGCGCCGGCTGGCCAGGAGCGTCGGCGCGGTGATCGCGGGGATCGCGGCGGTGGTCACCGGCGCGGGTCCGCCGGCGGTGGCCATCGCCGCCACCGCCCAGGTCACGATCGCCGACCTCAACGCGCAGCGCTCCGCCAACGGATTGCCGGCGGGGATCACCGAGGACGCCACTTTGTCGGCCGGTTGCGCCGCGCACGATCTGTACATGGCCAAGAACAACGCGCTCACCCACACCGAGGTCGTGGGCAACCCCGGCTACTCGCCCGGCGGGGCGACAGCCGGTCAGAACGCCGTGCTGAGCCGCGGCTCGGGCTGGGACGCCGGGGACCCGTACGAAGATGCCCCGCTGCACCTCGACCAGTTGCTGGCCCCCCGGCTGCTGACCCTGGGGAGCGCGGACGCGAACGGCTTCAGCTGCACGACCACCTTCCCCGGCTGGACCCGGCCCGACCCCGCGGCGCTGATCGTCTACTCCTATCCCGGCGATCGCGCCACGATCTCTCCGAGCGAGATCGCCAGCGAACTGCCCTACACCCCCGGGCAGCTGGTGGGGATACCCCAGGGCGCGCGCACCGGGCCGTACCTGATCGTGCTCGTCGACGCTCCCGGACAGAGTCCACTCGACAATCCGGCCACGCTCAGCCACGCCGCGGTGACCGGACCGTCCGGACGCGTGGCACTGAAGACGGTCGACGGAACTGCCACGCTGCCGTCGGGCTCGGTCTCGAAGCTGGCGGCCTACATGTCGCCCGGTGGCTTCATCGTCCCGGTCAAGCCGCTGCTGGCCGGGATCACCTATAAGGCTCACGTCGCGGTCGGCTTCGGTGGCCAGAACGCCACGCACGACTGGTCGTTCACGACCTCGGGGACCGACCCGGCCAGCAGCCTGACCGCCCGCGGGTCAGCGCTGAGGTTCCGCTCCAGCTCGTCCAAGCCGGCGGTGGTCAGGTTCCGGCGCGCCAACGGAGCGCAGGCCCAGGCGGTCTCGCTCAAGCCCGGTGCGACCGCGCACCCAAAGCTTGACCCCGGCAGCTGGCAGGCCTGCGCGTCGCAGCCGCCCACCACCACATACGTCCCCTATCGACACTGCTTGACGATCCTGGTCACCGGCAAGCCGACCTTGGGCTTCGGCAAGCCGACCCAACAGGGCCAGCGGCTCCAAGTCAGGGTGCAGTTCAGCCCCGTGCTGCGCGGGCGCAGCGCCACGCTGACGCTCACGCCGCTGACGGTGTTGTGTGCCCCGCGCTGCCGGACGACGGCCGGCAAGACCACGGTGCAGAACCTGGTCCTCCGCCGCCGGACGCTGCAGGTGCCGTTGCCGGCCGCGGGTCACGGCGTCAGGCTCCGCCTCTCCACCCCGGCCTTCCAGCTCGCCGACGCCCCGTGGGCCGCCGCCCACGCGACCACCACATTCAAGCGCGGCTAGAGGCCGACTCAGCCGGAAGAATCGCCCGCAGGGCGATTGACTCGGCTTACTCGGCTGTTCCGCCGGCCAGGCCGGGGCGGGGAAGCGGGCGCGGGGTACCGCGCCCTCCGCTGCGCTCGGTCGAGGCGGGCGGCATTGGCAGCTCGGGGGGAGGCGGAGCCTCGGCGCCGAATACCTCTTCCTCGGTGCGGCCGCCCAGCAGCGCCGCGAACTGGTCCTTCTCGATCGTCTCGCGCTTGATCAGGACCTCGGACAGCTTGGCCAATGAGTCCTTATATGTGGTGAGGATGTCCGTGGCCAGCACGTGGGCCGATTCGACAATCCGCCGGATCTCGTCGTCGATCTCCCGGGCGATCTCATCGGAGTAGTCGGGCTCGGAGGAGAACTCACGTCCGAGGAACGGCATGCCATGGTCGTGACCGAACACGCGCGGGCCCAGCTTCTCGGACATCCCGAACCGCATCACCATCTGCTTGGCGGTGGCCGTGACCTTCTCGAGGTCGTTGGACGCTCCCGTGGTGATCTCGTCGAAGATAATCTCCTCGGCGGCGCGGCCGCCCAGGGTCATGGCCATGGTGTCGAGCAGCTCAGCTCGAGTGGTCAGGAACTTGTCCTCGGTCGGGAGCGAGATCGTGTAGCCGAGGGCCTGGCCGCGGGAAATCACGGAGATCTTGTGGACCGGATCGGAGTTCGGCAGGTAGTGGCCGACGATCGCGTGACCCATCTCGTGGTAGGCGGTGATCTT
>JALYXK010000413.1 GCA_030947145.1 Actinomycetota bacterium | reverse complement strand
GCGACCGTGCTAGGCGGGGACGTAGCGGCGCCCTGAATCCGCAATCCGCTTTAGCGGGGCTGAATTCCCTCCCGAGGGGTGCAGGCCCCGAGTCAGCGTCCGGTTAGCGGTGCTGATGGTTCGGTCCCGTGGCGATGGAGACCCGTGAACCAGGTCAGGTCCGGAAGGAAGCAGCCTTAAGCGGTCCCCTCCAGGCGTTACGGGAGTGCCGAACCGGAGCCGTCGACCGGAGCCGCGGCTCGGGTACCGGCCTCGACGGAGGGTGCACGGTCATCACCGACGACGATCCAGTGAGGCCCCCATCGCAGAATCGACCGCGTAGATGATCAGCGAGGAGTCCCGGCACCTCAGCACGTTCATCGACCGCCCCGCGGCCGACGTCTACGCCTACGCCTCGGACCCGGCCAACCTTCTCCACTGGGCGGCCGGTCTGGGGAGCGCGACCCGGCGGACCGACGGGAGCTGGATCGTGCAGTCGGCGATGGGGCTGGTCACCGTGGTGTTCGCGCCGCTGAACACGTTCGGCGTGCTGGACCACGATGTCGTCCTGGCCACGGGCGAGACCGTCTACAACCCGATGCGGGTGATCGCCGACGGCCCCGGTTGCGAGGTGGTGTTCACGCTGCGCCGCACTCCGGAGATGACCGATCGCGAGTTCGCCCGGGACGCCGACGCGATCATCGCCGATCTGGCCACGCTCAAGCGAATCCTCGAGGGGACCTGATCTCAACCGACCGGCGCGACGGGGGCCGGATCCAGCGTCTGGGCGAAGAAGGCCAGCGTTCGGCCCCAGGCATCGCGCGCCGACTCGGGGCGGTAACTGGCTCGCGTGTCGTTGAAGAACGCGTGCGGGGTGTCGGGGTAGACGAGGAGCTCGTGGTCGACGCCGGCCGCCCTGAGTGATTCGGCGAAGGCGGGTAGCCCTTCCACGATCCGGGGATCGTCCTGACCGTAGAAGCCGCGCAGGGGGCAGCGGATCGTGGCGACCTGGTCCGGCTCCGGGGGCCCCCCGTAGTACACGACGGCGGCGGCGAGGTCCCGCTCGGCGCAGCCTAGCCGCGCCGACACGCTACCGCCCAGGCAGTAGCCGGTCGCACCGACGGGCCGCCCTGCGCTGAGCGGATGCGCGCGCAGAAACCCGAATGCCGCCCGGCCGAGCTCGACGAACGTCTCGAGCTGGCCACGCATCTGGCCGAAGAGGACGCCCAGGGTCTCGCCCACGAGCTCACCCTGATCGCCCGGCAGTTCGCCCAGCGCCTGGGCGCGGCGCTGGTTATCGCCGAGAATGGCGGTCCATTCGGCGGACGGGATGGTGTTGAGGAACTGCTTGGTCTGCTCGACGCGTCCGGCCTCGAGCGCCGGCGGTCGTCCCCCGCCCAGCGAGAACAGGTCGGGAGCCATTGCGACGTAGCCGGCGCCGGCGAAGCGCTGCACCAGGTCGACGATATGCCCGTCCACGCCCCAGATCTCCTGGAATACGAGGATGCCGGGCAGAGGCCCGCCGGCCGCCCGTGGGCGCGCTAGATACGCGGACACCGACCCAGCCGGACTGTCGTAATCGACCCATTCCGTCTCGAGCTCCAAGATCAAACCTCCGCGTTGCAGAATTCCCGGGACCCCAACGGAATGTACATTCCGCCGGCATGGAGTGGTGTAACCGCGACTACGAGATCTCGACCGACCCCACCCGCATCGACCGGGCCGCCGTCTGGGGCTTTCTGCGCACGAGCTACTGGTCGCCCGGGATCGAGCGACCGGTGGTGGAGCGGGCCATCGACAACTCGCTGCCGTTCGGCTTGTACGCCGCCGACGGCGCTCAGGCCGGGTTCGCCCGGGCGGTGACCGACCGCGCCCGGTTCGCCTGGCTGGCCGACGTGTTCGTGCTCGCCCCGCACCGCGGCCGCGGTCTCGGCGTGTGGCTGGTGCAGACCGTGCTCGATCACCCGGACCTGCGCGGGCTGCGGTGGGTCCTGGGCACCGCCGACGCGCACGGCCTGTACGAGCGCTTCGGGTTCCATACTGCCGACCCGGCCCGGATGATGGAACGCCGCGCTGAAGGCGGGGAGCCCCAGCCCGGCTAGTCGCGAGCCGGCGTCGGGGGGGCCGGCTTCAGCGCGCGGTCAGCCGGACGCCGAGCGGACCGAAGCGCAGCAGGGTGGCGAGGTCCCGGGCGGACTGCAACGTGAAGCCGCCATCGATACCCGCGCCCCCGCCGATGATCCCGTCGGGGTAGACCCTGGAGTCGACCGACGGCACGGAGATCAGTTGCCCATCGAGCGCGATCGCGAAGTGCTGGTTGAGCGTCTGCCCGAGCCCGCTGACGCTGGCGCCACGGCGCGCGAGCGAGGAGGTCACGTGCTGAAACGCGCGCCTTCCGCGCGAGGTAAAGCCGAACGTCACGGTCGGCGAACCCGCGGGATCGGTGCTCTGCCTCGGCGCGGCGAGATCCCGTTCCGACAGCGCCACATGGTTCAGGAGCACGTAGAACTGGGCCGGGGCGCGGGGCGACCGGCTCACCGTCTGCGCCCGCAGCACCACGGTGCCGATCCGGTACCGGGAGCGCGCCTTCGCGGCCAGAGACCGGGCTGGAATAGGGGGTAGGCTCCCCGCCCCCGGGCTGCCGGGCGCCGCCCCGCCGTTGCCCTGGCTGACCCTGAGCGCGGCCGCGTTCTGCGTCCCGAGCTGGCGGGCCACGGTCCTGCCGTTCGGAGTCAGCGCATCCGCCTCCCAGTCGTAGAGCGCCAGCTGCCCCGGGGCGCTGAGCGCGAGCACCCGCGCGCGGGCGGCCCCCGCCGAGTGGGGCAGGAGGACAAGCACCTCGTCACCGGCGTGCGAGACCCGGGCCCCGGGGACCTCGGCGGCCAGACGCCGGCGCAAGATCTCGATCGAGCGGTCCAGCGACGCCGTCGTGGGCGCCCGTCCGTCGGGCCCCGAGGCGGTTAACACCAACCGAGCGCCCGCGCCGCTCGCCGCGGAGGATCCAGACGACTCATGGCCGCGCAAGCCCAGGAACGCCGCACCGATCACCAGCACGACCAGGACCGCCGCGGCCGGCGCCAGGTAATCGCGCCGGAGGCCCGGGACGAAGCGCCGGCCCCCGCGCGCCTCCACGCTTTGCACGAGCTGATCCTCAACGCGATCGAAGTAATCGCTCATTCTTCACCCTTTGTGAGTTGATCCCTGAGCCGCGAGAGGCCACGGCTGACGCGCTGGCGCACCACCAGCTCCGAGCAGTTCAGCTCCTCGGCGATCTCCGCGTATCCGCGCCCATCGACCACGCGCGAATGAACGGCGGCCCGCTGACCTTCGGGCAACTGATCGACCAGCTCGACCACGCCGCTGCCGGACGCCAGCTGCTCGACCCGCGCGATGTCCCCGTCATCGAGCGCCTCAGGCTCGAAGGCCAGGCGTCGGCGGGCGCGGTCCTCGACCCGCCCGCGACGGCGGCTCTCGCGCAGCTTGTTCTGGGCGATCCCGCGCACCCACGGTGCGGCGGAGCCGTCGCCTCGGGGCCGGAACCGGCGGGCGAACAGGAACACCGCCGCAAACACCTCCGCCGCGAGATCGGCCGAGACCTCCGGGTCGCCGGTCTTGCCGACCAGGAAGCCGACGACGGCGGGGAGGTGCCGGCGGTAGAAGACGGCGAACGCCGCGCCCTCGCCCTTGGCCGCGGCGCGCAGCAGTACTGCGTCGCTCCGGTGCGTTTCCATTATCAAAGAGTTTGCGCGAGCCGCGCCGGGTGTGACAGGGCGATGGTGAGAATCGTGCACCAGGCGCTTGGGCAACGGGTCGAGGGGGTATCCACAAATCGAGGCAGGGTCACCAACACGGAGGAGAAACCGTGCTTCTCATCGCAGCAATTGTCCTATTGATCATCTCAATCGCCGGCGGAGTAATCATCCATCCGGTGTTGTTCGTACTGGCGCTCGTCGCGCTGGCGATGTTCTTTTCCGGAAGGCGCGGCGCCGCAGTCTGAGTGCGCCGCGACCCGGGCGGCCGTGCGGACGTCCGCACGGCCGCGAGCTGTCGGTTACCCCGCCGATAGCTGAAACGGCAGAGCCCGGGAAAGATCTCTAGGCTATCCGCCGGTGGACGACCTCGACTCTTTGGAGCTCTCTGAGCGCCCGCCCGGAGCCCGCCGATGAGTCAGCCAAAATACGTCTACGAGTTCACCGAGGGCTCCCGCGACATGCGCGAGCTACTCGGTGGCAAGGGCGCGGGCGTCGCCGAGATGACCCGGGTACTGGGGGCGGACCGCGTGCCGGCCGGGTTCACGATCACCACCGAGGCCTGCGTGGCCTACATGCACGACGATCGCCAGTTTCCCGACGGACTCCAGGACCAGCTCGAGGCCGCGCTGGAGAACCTCGAGGAACGCGCGGGGCGGCGACTCGGCGACCGCGAGGATCCGCTGCTGGTGTCGGTCCGCTCGGGGGCGCGCGAGTCGATGCCGGGGATGCTCGACACCGTTTTGAACCTCGGGCTGAACGACGAGTCGGTGCTGGGGCTGGCGCGCACCACCGACAACCAGCGCTTTGCCTGGGACTCCTATCGGCGCTTCCTGCAGATGTTCGCCAACGTGGTGCGGGGCGTCGAAGGCGACGTGCTCCAAGCGGAGATCGCCGAGGTCAAGCGCGAACGCGGGGTGAAGCTCGACACCGAGCTGACCGTCGAGGACCTCCGGACATTGGTCGAGCGCTTCAAGGCGGTGATCGCCGAGCGCTCCGACGAGCCGTTCCCGCAGGAGCCGGCGAAGCAGCTGAAGGCGGCGATCCGCGCCGTGTTCGACTCCTGGCAGGGCAAGCGCGCGGTCGAGTACCGCCGCCAGAACGTGATCCCCGACGAATGGGGCACCGCGGTCAACGTCCAGCAGATGGTGTTCGGGAACAAGGGCGACACCTCCGGTTCCGGGGTCGCGTTCTCCCGCGACGAGATGACCGGCGGCCCGGATCCCTCGGGTGACTTTCTGGCCAACGCACAGGGCGAGGACGTCGTCAGCGGTACCAGGAACACCAAGGACATCGCCGACCTGGCCGAGCTGATGCCCGAGGCCCACGCCGAGCTGATCGAGATCCTGCGCAAGCTCGAGGCGCACTACGGGGACATGCAGGACACCGAGTTCACGATCGAGGACGGGCGCCTGTTCATGTTGCAGACCCGCAACGCCAAGCGCCCCGCCCAGGCGGCGCTGCGGTTCGCCTGCGACGCCGTTGACGAGGGGCTGCTCAACGAGGAGCAGGCGCTGCTGAGCATCGACGCCGGGCGGCTCGAGGCTCTCCTGCACCCGACCTTCGACCCCGAGGTCGACTATGCGGTGATCGCGCGTGGCGTTGGGGCGTCACCGGGCGCCGGCCAGGGCCACGTGGTGTTCACCTCCCAGGATGCCGTCGCCGCCGCCGAGAGCGGACGCGCGGTCGTGCTGGTGCGTCCGTTCACCGAGGCCGAGGACGTCGCGGGCTTCCACGCCGCGAAGGGCATCCTCACCTCCGAGGGAGGCAAGGCCTCGCACGCGGCGCTGGTCGCGCGCGGGATGGGGAAGCCCGCGGTGGTCGGCGCCGGGGCGCTCGACATCGACCTGGCCTCGCGCGAGATCCGGATCGACGGAACGGTGATCCACGAGGGCGACCACATCGGCATCGATGGCAGCACCGGCACGATCACCACCGACGAGGTGCCGCTGATCCCCGCGCGGATGAACGACGAGTTCCGGCGGGTGCTGGGGTGGGCCGACGACGCGCGCCGGCTCGGCGTGCGGACCAACGCCGACACCCCCGAGGACGCCGAGCGGGCCCTCGAGTTCGGAGCGCAGGGGATCGGGCTGTGCCGGACCGAGCACATGTTCATGGCCGAGGACCGCGTCCCGAAGATGCAGGCGATGATCATGGCCGAGACCCCCGAGGACCGGCGCGGGTTCCTCGACGAGTTGCTGCCCCTGCAGCAAGCCGACTTCAAGGGGCTGTTCGAGGTGATGTCGGGACTGCCGGTGACGGTTCGCCTGCTCGACCCGCCCCTGCACGAATTCCTCCCGGCGCCGGTCGACCTCAGCATCGAGCTGGAGCGGGCCCGTGTGGGTGAGGACACGGCGGAGGTGGAGCGACTCGAGGCGCTGCTCGAGCGCACCAGCACCCTGCAGGAGGTAAACCCGATGCTGGGCACCCGCGGATGCCGGCTGGGGATCCTCTACCCAGAGATCTACGAGATGCAGGTGCGCGCGATCGCCCGGGCCTTCCGGGCCGTCAGCGAGGGCGCCACAGCGCCCCCGATCCTCGAGGTGATGGTGCCGCTGGTCGACTACGAGCGAGAGCTCGAGATCGTCCGCTCCCTGATCGACGGGGTGGCCGGCGAGGAGGGTCTGAAGCCAGGTGATGACTACACGGTCGGAACGATGATCGAGCTTCCGCGGGCGTGTCTGGTGGCCGATCGGATCGCCACGCAAGCCGACTTCTTTTCCTTCGGAACCAACGATCTGACCCAGACCGGCCTCGGCTTCTCGCGCGACGACATCGAGGGCAGCATTCTCCGGCGCTACATCGACAGCGGCATCGTGGGCCGCTCGCCGTTCGAGACGATCGACGCCCCGGGGATCGGCCAGCTGGTGCGCATGGGCGGATGGCTCGGCCGCAAGGCCAACCCGGAGCTGGAGCTGGGAATCTGCGGCGAGCACGGCGGCGATCCCGACTCGATCGGCTTCTTCCACGACTCCTGGCTGGACTATGTCTCGTGCTCGCCCTACCGGGTGCCGGTGGCCCGGGTGGCCGCGGCGCAGGCGGCGATCCGCTCCGAGGCGCGCCCGAGGGCGTAGGCGTTGCCCGAGGCGCCGATTCTCGGGGAACAGGTAGTCAGATATCGGACGCAATAGCGGCTAGGGCGGGTCGATCGCTTCAGTTTTTTCCCGCTCGGCCCGATGTAAGCCTTCACTCCCCCGCTCGGTCCCCCAGGTAGCTAAGACGGCCTTAGTTGCGTTGCGCAGCTGCACGGATGCAGATCCCTGTGCGGGGGGCCCTCGACTTAGGAGAACTAGATGGCTTACGCGATTTTCCGCCGTTCAGCGGCCATGACGTTCGCTGGGCTGTGCACCCTGGCCCTGGCGGCCACGGCATCGGCAGCAACGACCCCTACCACCACCGCGAACCGCTTCGGCTGTCGGGCCAGCCTCGTCCGCGTGCAGCTGCTGTCGCTTCCCGCGGTGGAGCCGATCGTGGCCAACAAGCGAACCGCCCCTTGCATCACCGAGACCCAGGGCCTCAACCAGGCCTCGGCCCCGTCGGTGAAAACCGGACTGGTGCTGGCCGGTCCGGCCGGGGTCTTCACCCACTCGTCGACCTCCCAGCCGACGACCGCCGGACCGGTGGCCCCCGGTGCCGCCGCGCTGGCCACAATCGATGGCGTCACGCTTCCCACCACCAAGGGCGCGATCATCATCGCCGGACCGGTGCAAGCGAGCGCGTCGTACGCCTGCATCAACGGCACCGTTCAAGCCGCGGCCCAATCCACGCTCAACGTGATCACGGTCGCCGGCCAGCACTACACCGTCCCGTCGAGCCGGTCGACGACGATCTCGCTCGGGGGCGGCTCGTACATCACGGTCAACGAGAAGCACCAGACGGCAACTTCGATCACCGAGCGTGTCCTCGATGTGCACGTCAAGGGCCTGGCCGACGTCATCCTCGGCGAGGCTCAGGTCACCCAGATGGGCGCCAACCCCTGCGCCGGCACCACCAATGACGTGCCGCCGTCGCTGAATACCTGCCCCGCCGGTTCGACCCTCAACGTCGCCGCCCAGGTCTGCGAGATCATCCTCGACAACGGCACGGTGATTGTCATCAGCCGCCCGTTTGACGGTCCGACCGGTGGCACCGTGCTGGCGCTCAGCGTCGCCCGTAAGCGCTACCACAGCAAGTGTCTCAACAGCCCCGGTCCCAAGTACGCAATCGTGGGGACCAATCGCCCCGACCGGATCAATGGCACGCACCGCCCCGAGCGGATCCTCGGGCTGGGTGGCAACGACCGGATCGCCGGCCGCGGAGGCAATGACTGCCTTGACGGCGGCACCGGCAACGACGACATCGCCGATGGCAAAGGCAACGACCGCGAGTACGGAGGCAACGGCAGCGACCGCCTCTCCGTCCAGAGCGGCAACGCCTTCGCCGACGGTGGAGCGGGCAACGACCGGATCTTCCTCGGCAACGGCAACGACAGAGCCTACGGGGACGCCGGCAACGACCGCATCTCGGTCGGGCGCGGCACCGACCGCGTCTGGGGCGGAACCGGCAACGACGATCTCACCTCGGCTGACGGTAACGACATGATCGACGGTGGGTCCGGCAACGACCGCATCTGGGTCGGCAACGGCAAGAACCACGTGTTCGGCCGCGCCGGCAACGATCGGATCTTCGCTCCGGGCCTGGTCGTTTACGTCTCTTGCGGCACCGGCGTCAACCTGGCCTTCACCGACGCGCTCTCGCGCGGCTATGCCAGACGCCACGGCTGCCAGACAGTGCGGACACTCAAGCCGCGCAAGCCATAGCCCCGCGGCTGAGCCAGCCGCGCCGTAATCCGGAGCGCAGTTGACTAACGGCTCGAGCCCCCACCCACCGTGAGGCGGCTCGGGCCGTTGTCATCAATTAACTAGGCAGCCCGTAACCCCGCGCGGCTTTGACGACCTCACCCGAGGTGGCCAACTTGCTGAGCGTGGATCCCACCGTCCCGGTGCCGATCCCGGTTTCCTTGGCGATCACCGAGGCGGTCTTGGGTCCGGACTTCAGCGACTTCAGGATCTTGGCCTTGTTCTGACCCCGCGGTGCGCGCGCCCCATTGGCCTTCGGTGCCGCCGCGGTCTTCGCACCTGACGCCGCCGCGGTCTTCGCCCCGGCCGCCCGTGCGGGCGACCGGCTGGCTCCCGTCCGACGGCTGCGCGAGGCCGGGCTCGCGGCGGTTGAGCGCGACCTCCAGCCCCGCAGCCTGCTTCCGCTGGCGCTGCTCGCGCTCGAGGTCTGCGTGCCACCCGGCATCCGCCGCTCGATCTCGTCGGCCACCGACCGAAACTCGCTGACCGCGCTTTGCGCTGCGTTACGAGCCTTCTTGCCGGCGCCCTCCCCGATCTCACTCAGCGTCTTGGCTACCTGCTTGCGTATCCCTACTTGGCGCAGGCGTTCGACAGGTCTTTGTCATTCTTTGCCATGTTGTCTCCTTCGAAGGGGGCGGCAGATAGCCGCGGGTACCCTAGCGGCAGTACGTGTCAGCTGCGGTAACGGTGACCGCTAGGACCCTGTGAGCACCTTGGCCACCAGGACATGACTCACGACAGATAGGAGAGCGCGCGGTTGGTGATCTCCGCGGCCAGCCGCAGCTGCGTCGCGGCGGCGGCCGGCGGGCGGGTGGCGAGTTGCCCACGCACCGCCGCGAGCGGCTCGGGGGCCAAGGCCGCGGCGATGTCGGCATAAATCCGCGCCACGTCCCGGACCACGTCGGGCTCGACGCTCCAGATCGTCTCGAACTGACGGACGCCCCGATCGGTTTCGCTGGGCGCCGGACGCTCCCAGGCGGCCAGGCAGGCAGCGTGACCATCGGCATCGCAGACGATGGCCCATTCGCGCATCAGCGGGTCATCGGGCTTGACCGGGATCTCGATCGGAGCGTGGCGCGGGGTCCGCCGCCGCGGGAAATCCGCGAACACCACCGCGAGCCTCGCCGTCCGGGCGAGATCGTGCCAGCGCGACTCGCTCTGTCGATAGAACCGCTCGTGCTGGAAGGAGCCGAACAGCACCGGGCGCTCGGCCCGCGAGAGGCTCTCATCTTCGATCGCTCGGGTCAGCGCGAGCAACACCGGCTTGGTCAGCGTTCGGGGGGCGAGATCGGGGCGGGAACGCCGCAGCGCCGCGTACACGGAGCGCTCCGCGCGCTCGACATAGCCGGAGGCACGCTCGATGGCGGCGGAAAGTGACATCCCGGCTTCGCGCTCGGCCATGACCCGTCGGATCATCTCGACGTCGCGCTCGCTGTAGCGCCGGTGGCCGCTGAGCAGCCGCGTGGGAGCGGGGAAGCCGTGGCGCTGTTCCCACATCCGCAGGGTCCCCTCGACCACGCCGGTGCGGTGCACGACCTCGCCGATGCTGAATTCAGAAGACTGCTCGTGGATCACAGGCTGTTCAAGTTTTTCTCGACAGACTCGCGGGTAGGTCACAGAAGATAATCGATCCCGCCTGCCTTCGGCGAACCCCGAGGGTCAACCCGGCCCGATCAACCCCACCGCATGCGCACGACACGAATAATCGACACCGCCCTGGATCGCAGTATCGCCCTGGGCTACGGCAACCTGGGACTGGCGGTTCGCCGCTCGCTCCCGGACTGGCCCGCCGATCCGCCGCGCATGGACGGCCAGGTCGTCATCGTCACCGGCGCCGCCTCTGGGCTGGGACTCGCCGCCGGCCAGGGATTCGCCGCCCTCGGCGCGACGGTGCATGCGGTCGCCCGCAGCCAGCGCCGGGCCGAGCAGGCCGTGGCCGAGATCCGACGGGCGGTTCCGAACGCCGATCTACGACCGGTGGCCTGTGACGTGAGCAGCCCGCGCGAACTGGAGACGATGGCCGGTAGCTTCGCCGACCCGGGGCAGCGCCTCGACGTGTTGGTCAACAACGCCGGTGTGATGCCCGATCAACGCGCCCGCTCGATCGACGGGCACGAGCTGATGTTCGCCACGCACGTGCTCGGCCCCTTCGCTCTGACCGCGCTGCTGAGCGAGGTGCTGCGGAGAAGCGCGCCGTCGCGGGTGATCAACGTCAGCTCCGGCGGCATGTACAGCCAGAGCCTGCCCACCGAGGATTTTCAATCCGAAGCGAGCACCTACAGCCCGACCAGGTTCTACGCCCGGACCAAGCGGGAACAGGTGGTGATCACCGAACTCTGGGCCGAGCGCCTGCGCGGCAGCGGCGTTGTGGTGCACGCCATGCACCCCGGATGGGCCGACACCCAGGGCGTGCGTGTTTCGCTCCCGCGCTTCAGCGCGATCACCAAGCCGATCATCCGCACCTCGGAGCAGGGGGCGGACACGATCGTCTGGCTCGGCGCCGCCGCGGAGCCGCTTCAGAGCACGGGCGAATTCTGGCACGATCGCCGCCCACGGCCCACCCACTACTGGCTGCGCGCTTCCCGCGAGACCGAGCCCGCCAGGCAACAGCTGTGGAAGTACTGCCAGTCGCTGCTCGATCGCGACCTTGACCCCAGCGACCCGACGGCGACACCCTCGGATGTCTGAGGGCCCAGGCCTTCAGTCGCCCAAAGCGCCCGATGCGGTCGGTGCCTGGGTGGCGGATAGCGCCTCGAGCTCGGCGGCTCGCTCGGCGATCCTTTCCTGGTCGGTGACCAGTCGCCACAGGCTCGTCCGGCGTGTCCCTGAGCGACGGACCTGACCGGTGCCCTCGAGCTCGCGCAGGCGCCCGAGCACTTTGGTGTAGCCGGCGTTCGAGCGCTTGGCGATGGTGGTCGCGCTGAGCCCGCCCTCCGACTCGCGCAGCATCGCCTCGAGCTTCCCGGCCAGTAACACCTCGACCGGCTGCCCGGAGCCGGCCGGCTTCGGCCGCGCCCGGGTCCGACGAGCACGCACCGCCCCGTTCCCGTCACCGTTACGAGCGGCCTTCGCGACTCTGCCTCGCCGGCGCGTCGGCGGGCGCCGCTCTGACGCGACGGACTCGGTGCGCTTTGCCGCCACCGGACTGGCGTGGCCGAGCAGCGCGGCTCGCGCCGCCTCCAGCGCCATGATCTCGCGCTGCAAGTCGGCGATATGCGCGTCGATCGATTTGTGTATTTGATCAAGTGAGGACATACACTCGATCCTACGCAACCGCGCTCCCGGCTGCAGGCAGGTCGCCGTCACCCGGACCGCCACCGTCGGCGTCGATCGCGCCGAGGCCGCAGTGGTCTCGGCGATCGTCAACACCCGGCCGAGCTATCGCCGGCCGGCCAGTGGTCCGGGCGCCCCGAACCGCCGCATCAGGCTGCGGTAGGCGAAGAACGCCGGCTTGCGGCGGTAGCGGTCGGTCAACAGCCCTGTCGTCTCGGCGAACGCCGGCGTGGTGGAGACGTTGTCCCGCAGGTTGAACCAGCGGTAATCGGTGACGCCGAACGTCTGGGCGGCGTCGCGGATCGTGCCCACGATCTGTCGGAGCGCGGAGCGCTGCCGGGTGGCCGTGATCTGGCCGGGCGAGGTGTCGTAACCGCTCTCGGTGATCCAGATCGGTACGCGCGCTGTCAGCCCTCCGAGAGGCATGAAGCAGCGTCGCATGGTGCCCATCATCTGGAGGGTCGCCGTCGGGATCGCTGTGGCCCGACCCGGATACAGCTCGGGATAGAAGTCGACTCCGACGAACCCCAACGCCGCCCGGAAGCGAGCGCCACCGCTCCGCAGGCCGGCGAACACGGCGGCGTCGGCGACTGGGTTGAAGCGGTAGGCGAAGGTGAACCCGAACCGCAGTCGCCCGAAGCCACGGCGCTGCGCCTCCTGGTGGGCGGCGATGATGCCTTTGACGAGCGCCTGCTCCGCCCGGGGATACGCTCCGTCCGACGTGTTGGGCGAGATGGCCAGGTTGATCTCGTTGGTGATCGTCATCGCCACCAGATGCCGGTTGGGGCCGAACACGTCGACCACGCGGCGCACGTACCGGGTCCAGGCGGCGATGTTGCCGCGCTGCCTGGCCGACGGGTGATAGCGGACCTGCAGCTCGGTGTCGAAACCCTGTCGCGTGTAGCGGTCGATGATGCGTTTGAAGTGGGCGATGCCGGCCACCCCGTCCGCCTCGAACAGGCGATTGACGCGGAGCACCAGCTCCCGGCCCGCTGGACGCAGGGCCCGCAGCGCTCTGACCGTCTCGGCCTGATTGACTGGCTTGGCCTGGTTCTGATGCGGGCCGATGCTGCCGGCCAGCTCCGGATCGATGCCGAACCGCAGGGTGCGCGCGGCTTTGACCGGACCTGGCCCGTAGTTGGCCGAGCAGGTCGGATCGGAGGCGGCCCGGCTGGTGGCCTGAAGCGATTTGGTCGCCCGGCCGGTGGCCGGACCGGTCGCCGCCGTCGCGACCGCGATCGCAGCGGCGGCGAGCAGCACCGAGATCCGCGTCACGACTCGGTCAGCCCTGCTCGACGATCAGCAGGGTGTTGCCGTCGGGGTCGCGGAACCAGAACATCGGCGGCACCGGCGCGCCCATCCGCGACACCTCGGCGTCCGCATCGACGCCGCTGGCCCGCAACTGGGCGTGGGTGGCGTCGATGTCCTCGGTGTCCAGGCTGATGCCGGTCTGGACCGCAGTCGGATCGCCGGGCCGCGGGGGGGCCAGCGCGATGCCGGTCGGGCCGCTCGGCGGGTAGACCTCGACCCAGCGGTAGCTCTCGCCAAACGGGAGGTCGGTGCGCTTCTCGAACCCCAACTTCTCGACGTAGAACTCCACTGACCGATCCTGGTCGGTCGACGGGATGATCACCAGGTTGATCCGCCCGATCAGGCTTGCTGATGTGCTCACTTCGATCCTCCTTTGGGTTGGTTGATGCTAGGACTCCTCGGGGCCGGAGAACTCATCGGTGCCTGGTAGGGTGATCCCGAGGTGGGTCCAATCCAAGTGCCGGAACCGAGGTCTTGCCCAAGCCGTCGCACGCGGCTCGCGGCGCTGGCGGGCGCGCTGCTCGCTGGCCTGGCGCTCGTCCCGGTCGGTCTGGCCCGCGCGGCGTCGACGCTTCCGCAGATCCGCCATGTGTTCACGATCGTGCTCGAGAATGAGGACGCCAGCACCACGTTCGGGGCCAACCCGCCCGCGCCCTATCTGGCCACGACCTTGCGCTCGCAGGGGGCCTACATCCCCAAGTACTACGGGATCGGGCATTTCAGCCTGGACAACTACGTGGCGATGATCTCCGGCCAGGCGCCGAACCCGGCCACCCAGGCCGACTGCGGGACCTTCATCAACCTCACCCCGGGAACCCTTGGGGTCAACGGGCAGGCGAGCGGAACCGGCTGCGTCTACCCGTCCGCGGTCCCGACCGTCGTCGGTCAGCTCAGCGCCGCGCACTTCAGCTGGCGCTCCTACAACCAATCGATGGGGGCCGACCCGACTCGCGAGTCGGCCACCTGCGGTCACCCGGCGCTCGGGGCTCCCGACAACACCCAGGCGGCCAGCGCGACCGATCAATACGCCACCCGCCACGACCCGTTCGTCTACTTCCACTCGATCATCGACGACGCCGCCTCCTGCGCCGGCCACGTGGTCAACCTGAGCAGCCTCGGCAATGACCTGCGGTCGGTCAAGACGACCCCCAACTACACGTTCATCACTCCCGACCTCTGCGCCGACGGCCACGACGCCACCTGCGCCAACCCGACTCGGCCCGGCGGTTATGCCGGCATCAACGCGTTCCTGTCGACCTGGATGCCCCAGATCCTGGCCTCCCCGGCCTACAAGCAGGACGGATTGGTGATGATCCTGTTCGACGAAGCCCACGCCGATAGCACGGCGTGCTGCGGAGAGATCGCTGGTCCGGGCAGCCCCATGCCCGGAATCACCGGCCCCGGTGGCGGTGACACCGGGGCCGTGTTCCTGTCGCCGTTCATCGCGCCGGGTACGACGACGACCGTGCCCTACAACCACTACTCGATGCTGCGCAGCGTCGAGGACATGTTCGGGCTCGGCCACCTCGGCGACGCCGGGCAGGCCGGAGTCGCCTCGTTCGGATCGGACGTCTTCACCCGCCCGGGCTACAAGCCGCCGGTGGTGTGTAGGGCGGGGAAGCGGCCACGCCCCCACCACGGAAAGCTTCCCGCCAACTCGGTGATCCGGGCGGTCCATGTCCGGCGTAGCCACGGACGCGAGCGGCTGACCTTCACCGGCGTCTATCCGGGCAAGCTCAAGGTCACGCTCGCGCCGCGGGCCAAGCACACGCGCGGGAAGAAGATCCAGGGCAAGATCGCCGCTTGCCATTCCTACACCATCGGCCTGCCCCCCGGACATTGGCAGCTGACGATTCTGGCCACGGTCGGGCGCGCTTCACAGCACGCCTCGGCCCATTATTGATCTCAGCGACAGGTCGGGTCGGGGTCATAGGTGGCCAATGACTGGGCCAGCGACAGCGGACCTCCCGCGGGGATCAATTGCACGTGGTTGACCTCGGTGTTGTTCGGATCGTCTGACGGATCGAACGGCCGGTACAGGCCGTAGGCCGCGAGCTGAGCCTCGGTGATCTGAGCGGCGCTGGATCGCAACAGGCTGCCTACCCCGATGTCCTCCGCTTGGCCTTGCGTGTGCGGGTCGTTGGCAAACCCACCGACGGCCACGCTGTGGGCGGGAGTGCGGTATCCGCTGATCCCGTAGATCGTGACGCCGAGCGCCTTGGCCAGGGCGTTCAGCCGGGCGGTCAGCTGGGGCAGCTGTCCCACGGTTTGGCTGGTGCCCGGATCGGCGATGAAACCAGGGCCGGTCGCCGCTACCACCGGTTGCGCGTCCGCCCGGTTGGTGACGCCGCCGCACAGGTTCAGCTTGTTCAATTCATGCTTGACCTCGGCTAGCGACGGAGCGTGGGCGTGGACGTCGCCGACCACAGGGGCGCCGCCGCTACTCGGGGTCGCCCCTTGCACGCCGGCCGTGGGCTCGACCACTTGCGGGCGGGCGCGCGGCGTCTCGCCCCGCGCCGCCCCAGTCGCCTTCGCAGTCGCAGTCGCAGTCCTCCCCGCCGACTGGCCCTGCGCACCACAGCCGGCGCCCGCCAGTGCGACCGCCAGCAGTCCGGCCGCGGCCCACTGCCGGCACCTCGCGCCCTGGATCGCGCACCACCCAGCCATCGCTGCACGTTATCGGCCCGCACCAGTCAACGCGGCGTCGCACTCCAGCCGCGGGGTGCCGACCAGAAGCACACGATCACGACACGGCGACGGCCCGAACCCGGCCGGCGTTGTGACGGCGGCCCTACTTGGTCGAATCGATCAGTGCGCGTGCCTCGGCGGCTTGGGCACGGACCATGGCGGCCTGCGCGCGGATCAACGCCGTCTCGGCCCGTTCTCGAGCGGCCCGGGCGCGCTCGGCGGCGCCACGTCGGATCGTGTTCGCGTCGGCGGCGTGGGGCTGCTCACTGGACGGAAGACTGAGCCTCTCTCGCGTCTCGTCGAGGGCCTCCTGCTGATTGTCGCGCCCTTCCTGGGCGTGGTCCAGAACCTCTTGGTTGACGTCTCGGCTGACCTGCTCGCGATCGATCCGCGCCTGGCGGTCGTCGAGGATGGAGCCCTCGAGCGGTCCTTCAGTCGTGTCTTCGCGCTGTTGATCGTGGTAGACCTGTTGCTGATCGATGCGGGACTGGTCCCGGTCGCCCGCGAGTTGCTCTCGGTCGCCGATCGCCTGGTCCAGCTCGGTCAGGCTCTGTTCCCGGGCCAGCTCCTCTGAGCGAGCCTGTTCATTTGTCGCCTGCGGCACGTGTGTCTCCTAGAGGTCGGCTTTGGGAAAGTTTCCAGGCTTGCGGAAGCGGAGCCGGTCGGCCGGTCCAGAACCCCTGGGCGTAGTCGACGCCCATTCGGCGGAGCTCGTCCAGGGTGGCCTGGTCCTCGACGCCTTCGGCGATCGTCTCGATCTCGAATTGGCGCGCGACCCCGACGATGGCCAGCACCACCTGGCGGCTCTCATCGTCGCTGAGCAGGTCTCGGATGAACTCCATGTCGATCTTCAGGTAGTCGATGGCCAGATGCCTCAGGTAGGTGAACGTGCCGTGGCCGACCCCGAAATCGTCCAGGGCGACGGCACAGCCCCGCTTACGCAGGCGCGTGACGAACGTCCGAGCTGCCTCGAGGTTATCGGCCACCGCGGTCTCGGTGATCTCGAACACGAGGTTTTCCGCTGCCACTCCGCTGGCCACCATGGCCTGCTCGATCCGGTCAACCTGCCGTGAGTCGGAGATCGTCTTGGCCGACACGTTCACCGTGATGCGGTGGCCGGCCGCCGCCAGTTCCAACGCGCGATCGATCACCCACTCATCGACCGCCTGAATCAGGTCAAAGCGCTCCGCCCTGGGGAGGAAGTCCCCGGGCGCCAGCAAGTCCTGGCCACCGCGGACTGTCCGCATCCGGAGCAGCAGCTCAACTCGCGCCGGGCGCATCGTGCCGAGGTCCACGATCGGTTGCCCGTGCAGGACGAACCGATCCTGCGCCAGCGCCGAATAGATCTGCTCGGACCATTGGAGACGCTCGCGCCTGGCGAGTTCCTCGAGGCGACGCTCGGTGATGTCCGTGGAGGCGATGCAGACGGCTTGAATCTCGCCGTTCTCATCCAAGAGCGGGAACCGCGTCCTCAGGAACACATGGTCCTCGCCGCCGAGCGAGATCGTCTCTTCCGCCTGCGAGGACGGCCCTCCGTCGAGCACCAGCAAATCCTTGGCCCGGACCGCGTCGATCCTCGAGGCATCGTGAATTTCCGCGTCGGTGCGGCCGACGATCCAATCGCGACTCACGCCGAAGACCTGCTCGAACTCCCGGTTGACCAGCTTGTAGTGGTGGTCGCGCCCCTTGACGCAGATCAAGGCCGGCGTGTTGTCGATCACCGAACGCAGGGTTCGCTCGCTCTCGCGCATGCGCAGCTGGGCCGCGCGACGCTCGGTGATGTCCTGAAGATGAGAGACAAAGTAGAGCGGGTCGCCCGTCTCATCACGGATGATCTCCACGCGGACGCGCGCCCAGACGACCGAGCCGTCCTGGCAGACGTAGCGCTTCTCGCGCTCCGCACTGTCCAGCCGGCCGGCGATGGCCGCATCGGTGAACTCGCGATCCTCGCTCACGTCATCGGGATGTGTGAACTCGAGGAACGAGGCTCCGACCAGCTCGCCCGGCTGGTGACCCAACATCAGACAGTAGGCGTCGTTGATCCGCAGCCACCGGCCGTCGAGGTCGGCCACACTCATGCCGCTGGGCGAGCGATCGAAGGCTGAGGTGAGCGCGTCCTGCGCCGCGCGCCACGGCGGTCCGTGAGCGACCTTGACGATCAATGCTGAGCCGGTGCGTTCATCGTTGCCGAAGCCTCAAACCAAAGCATCGGCAACGACGCCGCTCAGCATTAATGTGCCACTGGCTCACTCGTGCCGTCGCTGGATGGTTCACCGGCGGCGTCGTCCAGCCGCTGCACCCCGGTCTTCTCCGGCTTTTGCCCCTTCCCCTCAATGCGATCGGACCACCCGCGCACGTTGTCATACCAGCGGCGCGCGGCATGACCATAGGGATCCGAGTACCAGCCCCCCGCGCTCTCGTCGTGCTCGGGCTTGGCAACCTTGTCCGTCCGGGACCAAAAGGCCATAGCTCTCTCCTCCCACCGGGCTTCGATTCCACGGTGTACCGGGCCCGGCCCGATGGGGAAGGCCCTACGTTTGAGGCGTCTTCTCGCCCTGGCAGCGACTCTACTCCGATTCCGCCACGGAGCTTTCGGGCCATGACTCGGGCGCGTTCAGGAGCCGGTCCGTCGCCGCGTCCCCCCTTCCCCCGAAGTACTGATCGAGCACCTGCTGGAACAGCGGCTCTTCCGGCGCAGCGCGGGCAAACAGGGTCATCGAGGACCGCAGCTTCATCGCGTCCGTGCCACCGAGGACGTCCTGCGCGGTGCGGCCGGGCAGCTCAGTGAGGATCCGCGCGCACTCGATCAGCCGATCTCCCAGGACCGGATCGGCCAGATAGGCTGCCGCCTCGGCCAGTGAGCCGATGGCGTAGGTTCTCGACACCGAACTCTGACCCAGGCCCGAGATCTGCGGGAATATGAACCACATCCAGTGGGTGCGCTTGTGGCCGGCTCGGAGCTCGGACACGGCGGCCTGGTAGGTCTCCCCTTCGTCCTGGGCGAGCGTGAAGCGCCGCAGCCGATAAGGGTCACCCATGCGCGCGAACTACGGCGCGGGGTCGTGGCGGACCGTCGCCGCCTCGGACTCCGCGGCGCCCGGCTCCGATCGCTCGACATCGTCGCGCGCCCCGACCGCGGGCTCGCCGCGGGTGGGCGCCGGATCGGCCTCAGGTCCGGTGCGAGCGGGCGCCGGATCGGCCTCAGGTCCGGTGCGAGGGGGCGCGGGATCGGCCTCAGGCTCGGTCGCCGGTCTGCCGACGCCAGCGCCGGTCCGAACCTGTGTGTCCGGATAGGCGCCGACGCGGCGCCGCCCGCCAGCGACGCCGCCGCCGCCGACGGCGTCCGACTCGACGGTCCGGCGTCGACGCGGAATCACCGTGTTGAACAGGAGGATCGCCGCCACGGCGCCCCATCCGAGCTCGGTCCAGTGGTTGGCGGCGGCCAGCCCGAGCACGTTGCCACTGGCCAGCGCGATGATCGCCGCGGCGCCCAGCGCGACGGCGACGATCAGGCTCATCGCCTTGGCCAGCAGATGCTGAGCGGCTCCGAACAGGAGCAGCCCGCCGGCGACGGCCGTGAGCATCCCGGTCCAGCCGTTGGCGCCGAAGATTCCCAGAAAGACCTTGCCCTGCACCGGTGCCCGGCCATTCGGGAAGTTGGCCAGCTTCGGGAAGAAGTGCTGCTTGTAGAGGAAGTACAGGCCCGCAGCGAGCAGGATGGTGCCCAAGATGAGCGCGGGTCCCCGTGCCAGGCTGATGCCCTTCTCGGTCCGCGCTTCGGTCGTCTCTGCCATGGGTGGCTCTCCTGAAGGTTTGGCGGCGGCTCGTGCGCGTCGCAGCAGCTAACGTTTGCACTACCCCCGAGCCCGCGGTTGCACACCCGCGGTCGGCCAGCCGCTGATGCCTCTCCGCAGACACGATCAAACCGCCTTGGTCTGCCTCCGGTGCCCGTGACCGGGACCGATCCGGTCATCACGGGCCTCGGCGCGCTCACACCGCTCGGTCTCGACGCGCCGAGCACATGGCGGGGGGTGGTGGAGGGCCGTTCGGGCGTCGGGCCGATCACGCACTTCGATGCCTCGGCGCTGTCTACGCGGATCGCCGGCGAGGTCCGGGGCTTTGACCCGCTGGCGCTGCTTGGCGCCAAGCGCGAGCGGCGCACCGCGCGGTTCTCGCAACTCGCTATCGCGGCGGCCCGCGAGGCGGTCGCCGACGCCGGACTCGACGCCACCGACCGCCCCGATCGCATCGGTGTCGTTCTGAACAGCGCGATTGGTGGCGTGCCCGAGGCCCAGCACGCCGCCGAGACCCTGGTCGGCGACGGGCCGCGAGCCATCAGCCCGCTCTATGTGCCCTCGTCGATTCCGAACATGGCGGCCTGCGAGGTGGCGATCGACCTCGGCGTTCACGGCCCCGTGACCGCGGGGGCGCTGGCCTGTGCCAGCGGAACCTATGCGTTGCTGGATGCGCGGCGGCTGATCCTGGCCGGCGAGGCTGACGTGGTCATCGCCGGCGGCACCGACGCCGGGATCTCCGAGGTGATGATGGGGGGACTCGCAGTCATGGGGGCACTGTCGCAGGGCAACGACGATCCGGCCCGCGCCAGCCGTCCATTCGACGCGGAGCGCGACGGCTTCGTGTTCAGCGAGGGTGCCGCCGTGCTGGTGATGGAGTCCGCCGCGCACGCCCGGGCGCGGGGTGCCCACGTCTACGGCCGAGTGGCCGGCGGGGCGCTGACCAGCGATGCCTTCCACGTGAGCGCCCCCGAGCCGGACGGTAAGTTCGCCGCGCGGACGATCGAGCTGGCGCTGGAACGCACCGGGACACGGCCAGCCGATCTGGACTACGTGTGCGCGCACGGCACCAGCACTCGCGCCAACGACCTGACCGAGACCAGGGCGCTGCACCAGGCGCTCGGTAGCGAAGCCTCCCGTGTCCCCATAAGTTCGCCGAAGTCGATGCTCGGCCATCTGCTCGGCGCCGCGGGCAGCCTCTCGGCGATCATCTGCCTGTTGGCGATGCGCGACGGCGTGATCCCCCCGACGACCAACCTCGAGCACCCTGATCCCGAGTGCGACCTCGACTACGTGCCCCTGAACCCCCGCGAGGCCCCGGTGCGCACGGCGATCGCCAACGC
>JALYXK010000402.1 GCA_030947145.1 Actinomycetota bacterium | reverse complement strand
ACTTCGCCAACGCCGACATGGTCGGGCACACCGGCGTGATTCCGGCGGCGGTGAAGGCGATCGAGACCGTCGACGAGTGCCTGGCCTCCGTCGTCGAGGCCGTCCACGCGTCCGGCGGCGCCTGCATCGTGACCGCCGACCACGGGAACGCCGATCACATGCTGGAGCCGGACGGCAGTCCCAACACCGCCCATTCGCTGAACCTGGTACCGCTGATCATCACGGTCCCGGGGTTGACCTTGCGCGAAGCGGGCGTGCTGGCGGACGTGGCGCCGACCGTCCTGGCGCTGCTGGGGATCGACCAGCCCGCGGCCATGACCGGGCGCTCGCTGATCGCCGCGGAGTAGGCCGCCCCCGGGTTTCGGCGGCGCGCTCACGGCCGCGCTCGACTGGTGGCGGGATCCCCGCGCGAGCCGATTCTGCTCGTGCCCGGCACGACGCTCAACCCGAACGCCGATTTCTCCTGGAACTGGGAGCGATTGTCCCGCGGTGGGCGCTGCGGTTCTGGCCGGACACCCGAAGGCTGGTCGACGACGTGGTCGGGCTCTCGCCCAGAAATCACGGGACCCTCGATGCGATCCCGCTGGGCGCCATCGGCCGCGCCCCGGCGATCTGGCAGCAACGCTCGAACGCCGCCTTCATCGCCGCGCTCAACTCCGGCCAGGAGACCTTCCCCGGGATCTCCTACACCGACATCTACACGAACACCGACGAGGTCGTCGTGCCGAACCTGGGCGGCCGCGCGTCCTCGACGCTGCACGGCGGGGGAGGGCAGATCACCAACGTGGCGATTCAGCAGGTCTGCCCCCCCGACATCAGCGAGCATCTCGGAATCGGTACCTACGACAACCCCGCCTACCAGCTCGGGTCGGACGCGCTCAAGCATCCGGGACCGGCCATTCCGGCTCGGCTGTCCGGCGGCTCGGTCTGCTCCCATCTCCTGATGCCCGGGGTCAATCCGCTGACCTTCGTCACCGACTTCGCCCATATGGATGCGGTGGTGGCCAGCACGCTGGCCAGTTATCCGCACGGAACTCGAGCTCTGACGGGCCCGGAGCGCGTCGATCCGACCGACGACCAGACTTGACATGTGCCGACTAAGATTTTATAGTGTGCGCGTGTGCGCAACAAGGAAAATCTTTCGCTAGGAGGTCGAAATGGCATTGATTCGCTGGGAGCCGGTTCGTGAGCTCCACACCATGCAGAACGAGATGAACCGGTTGTTCAACACCTTCTTCGACTCCCCGACCCAGAACGGCGGGACCACACAGCGCGGCTGGATCCCCGCGACCGATCTGGTCGAGACCGAGTCCGAGTACGTGCTGCGGGCGGATCTGCCCGGCCTGTCCGAGGGCGAGGTGAACATCGAGCTGGACGAGACCGTCCTGACCATCTCCGGCGAGCGCCGGGCCGATCACGAGGTGCGCAAGGAGGGCTATTACCGCGTGGAACGGGCGGCCGGCAAGTTCTCCCGCTCCCTGACGCTACCCGAGGGCGTCCGGGCGGACTCGATCAAGGCCAGCTTCGACCGTGGCGTGCTCGAGGTCCGGATCCCCAAGCCCGAGCAACGCAAGCCGCGCAAGGTGTCGATCGCCGTCGGCGGTGCGCCCAAGACGATCGAGGCCACCGAGAACGACGCCTCGGCCGAGCATCAGCCTTCGGGCGCTGCCGCATAGCCGCTGGGCGCAGGTCCAAAGTAGGGTCCGGGCCGTGCCGTTCACGGTCCGGACCCGCTCGCCCTCCTCGCTGGCCCGGACCGGGATGCTGCGACTGGCCCACGGCGAGGTGCGGACCCCGGCGTTCATCCCGCTGGCCACCAAGGGGGTGGTCAAGACGCTGGAACCACGCGACGTCGAGGCGCTCGGCTACGAGATCGTTCTGGGCAACACCTTCCACCTGTTCCTGGCCCCCGGCCACGAGCTGGTCGACCGGTTGGGCGGCCTGAACGAGTTCATGCGCTGGGAGCGCCCGATCATCACGGACTCGGGCGGGTTTCAGGTGTTCTCGATGGGCTACGGAAACGTGGCCGACGAGATCAAGGGACGCGCGCGCGGCGCGCGCACCGACGGCGCAATCCTCTCGATCGAGGAGGAGGGAGTGCGCTTTCGCTCCTATGTGGACGGCGGCGTGCGCTTTATCGGGCCGGAGACGTCGATGGAGATCCAGGCGGCGCTGCACTCGGATATCGCCCTCGTGTTCGACGAGTGCACGCCTTTCCACGTCACCCGTGAGTACACCGAGCGCTCGACCGAGCGGACCCATCGCTGGCTCGAGCGCTGCCTGCGCTGGCACGCGCAGCACGGGCCGCGTGACCAGGTCGTCTACGGAATCGTCCAGGGCGGCGTCGACCAGGACCTCCGGGTCGAGTCGGCCGCGACCGTGGCGGCCAGCGCCTGCGACGGCATCGCCATCGGTGGCTCGCTCGGTCAGGACAAGGCCCAGATGTACCAGGTGGTCGCCTGGTCGACGAGCGAGCTCGAGCGGCTCGTCCCCGAGCGCCCGCGCCACCTGCTGGGGATCGGCGAAGTCGATGACCTGATCGCCGGCGTCGAGTACGGAATCGACACCTTCGACTGCGCGATGCCGACCCGGCTCGGCCGCCACGGCGTCGCGCTGATCCCCGACCCCGCGGGTCGCTGGCGGGTCGATCTGGCCAAGGGCCGCTGGCGCGAGTCGGCCGGGCCGATCCTCGACGGCTGTCCCTGCCCGGCGTGCCAAGCCGGCTACACCCGGGCCTACCTCCACTACCTGTTGAGGGCCCGCGAGCTGACCGCGGCCCGGCTGATCACCCTGCACAATCTGAGTTTCGTCGCCCGGCTGATGGAGGACCTGCGCGCCGCGATCGACGGCGGCCGCCTGCCCGAGGTTGCCGCCGCTCTGCGCTCCGGTGCGGCCCCGGGCGGCGCGAGAGCCTGAACGGCTATTTCGTGTTCTGGTTGACGATGTCGCGCACGGTTGAGATCGCGCCGTTGACATCGCGCGAGACGACGGAGCGGAAGTGGACGACCGTGTTCGACGTCCCGGTGGCCACCACCACGGCGACGGCCACCGCCGCGATGAACACGGCGATCAGCATCAGCAGTACCAGCAGACGGCGAAAGCCCCGGCGGCCCCGCTTCGCGCGTTGGGCGCCGCGACCGTCATCGAACCGAACCGGCTGGACCCCGAGATCACGGGTCGATTGCCCGGACACCGGCGCCCGGGCGGGGGCAGGAGGGGCCGGGCGAGAGGTGCGCGGCCGCTGCGCGCGGGACTCGATGCGGGTGGCCGCGGTCGGGGTCTCGCGTCCCGACAGCACCCGGGTGGCGGCGCTGGTTCCGAGGTGGGCGGTGGGCGTGCCCGCGTCGACCGGCGGGATCCCCTGAGCGCCCTTGCGGACCAGGTCGGCGAACACCATCGCGTCGGCGGGGCGGGCCTCCTTCTCGATCGCCAGCGCCATCGCGATCGACTGGGCGAGCTCGCGCGGAACGCTCGGATTCAACTCGTCGAGCCGGGCGGGCGATTCGCGTTGCTGCTTCAGCGCGAGCTCCGAGAGCGAGGTCGCCTCGTAGGGCAGCCGGCCGGAGAGCAGCTGATAACTGACCACCCCGAGCGAGTAGAGATCCGCGCGCGGCCCGGCCTCTTCGCCCCGCGCCTGCTCGGGCGCGAGGTAGGCCGCGGTCCCGAGCACGGACCCGACCTGGGTGATGCTCGACTGATCGGTGGCGCGCGCGATCCCGAAATCCGCGAGCTTGACCACATCGCTGTCGGAGACGAGCAGGTTGCCCGGCTTCACATCCCGGTGCACGACGCCGTTGCGGTGGGCGTAGTCGAGCCCCCGGCAGGCCTGCGAGATGATCTCCACGCCCGGCTCGACGTCGAGGTGCCCGCGGTCGCGCAGCAGCTCGGCGCAGGAATGGCCCGCGACGTGCTCCATCACGATGAAGTGCTGATGCTGGTGCTCGTCGAAGCCGAAGTCGAAGACCTGCACGATGTTCGGATGCACGAGTCGCGCCGCGGCGAGCGCCTCTCGCCGGAACCGTGAGACGAACGCCGGATCGTCGGCGAGGTGCTCGGCCAGCAGCTTGATCGCCACGTACCGCTCGAGACGCTGATCAAAGGCCAGCTGGACGGTCGACATCCCGCCGACTCCGAGACGTCCCTCGATCCGGTAGCGCCCTGCAATCATGGCCGTGGAGCTCATCTTCCGTTTCCGTTTCCGGTTCCAGCGCCCCCGCTGCCGCCGGTGCTGGTGTTCCCACTCGGGAGGCCGGCCCCGCCATTTCCTCCGGTGGAGGTAGTACCCGAGCCGGTCCCGGTGGTTGCGGTATTCGTCGTGGGCGTCGAGCTCGTGCCGGTGCCCGAGGTCGGGGTCGTCGTGGTATTGGTCGGCGTCGTGTTCGTCTGAGTGCTGGGGGTGGACGTCGTCGTCTTAGTGCTGGTCGTCGGTATCTTCGTGGCCAGCTGGCCGCAATCCTTGACCGTCAGGCGGCCGATCGCCTCGGCGCCCTGCTTCAGATTGTTGGCCAGGGTGGGGTTGACCGATGCCGGCAGGCTGTTCACGGCCTGGCTGAAGTTCACGGCGGCCTTCGCCGCGCTGGTGCATCGGCCAGCGTTGATCGAGGCGGCAAGCTGATCGAGTTGGTTGTTGAGGCTCCCGGCCTGGTCCGACGAGAGAAGTCCGCCTCCGCCGCCGCAGGCGACGAGCACGGAAGCGACGAAACCCAGTCCGCCGGCCAGGAGCGCGCGGGGCAAGTAGCGCATCCGCCGTCTGACTTTAGAGGCTGAGCCGGTTGGGAGCCGGTTAGGGAGCTTCAGACCCGGTGTCCGTCCTTACTGTCCGAACTGCAGCCGCTCGGCCAGGGAATCCGGGAGCCGGGCGGCGCGGATAGCGGCCGCGGCACCGGCGATGTCGTATTCGGTGCGCCGGTAGACGGCGGTCCAACCGTCGAGGTCCAGCTCGAGCCAGGCCGCCCGAGGATCGCCGTCCCGGGGCTGGCCGACGCTCCCGGGGTTGAGCAGCCATTCGCCGTCCCCTAGCTCCAGGACGTCGTCCTCGGCCTGGGTTTGACCCGTGGCCGAGGAACCGGGGAACCTCGAGAACGAGAGCGCGACATGCGAGTGCCCGACGAGACAGACGCGGTGGCTTTGAGCGTCGAGGCAGAGCTCGGCCTGCAACGGCGAGAGCACGTACTCCCAGACCGGATCGCGCGGACTGGCGTGGTAAAGGCCGACCGCCTCCTCGACGTTGCTGGGGTTCCGCGAGAGCAGGAACTCGCGGGTCTCGGGGCTGATCGTCTCCTGGGTCCAGCGTGCCGCGAGCGCGGCACCGCGCGAGAACTGCTCCAGCGGCAGCGACCCGACGACGCCGAGGTCGTGGTTTCCGGCCAGGCAGATCGCCGCATGCCGGCGCGCGAGCTCGACGCAGGCGTCCGGGTCGGCGCCGTAGCCGACGAGGTCGCCGAGGCACCAGACCTCCTCGCAGGTGGACTCCGCGACCGCGGCCAGTGCCGCCTCGAACGCCTGCCGGTTTCCGTGGACGTCAGAGACGATGGCGATGCGCATCCGTACAGTTTCGCCGGTGAGGCCCCGATCATGCATCCGAGCGCTCGGCCCGCTCCTGCTCGCCGGGGCAGCAGCCGAGGCCGCGGGCCGCCTGCTCTCGCCCCGCGGAACGCCGATTGAGCCCGACGTGCTGGCGGTCGGTGATTACTTCACCGCCGCCGAGATCGACCGGGGAGCGCGCTACGCCCGGCCCCAGCTGGCGATCGGACTCGCGGGCTCGGCGGTGGGAGCCGGCGCCCTCGGCCTGTACGTGCGCGGCTCGGCGCGAGCCTCGGGGAACGCCTTCGCCGGGGCGCCAAGCGCGGTCCGCCGGCCGCCGGGGTCAGCGATGGCTGCGCTGGGGGCCGGGGCGGCCACGGCCGCCGGGCTTTCGCTGGCCGGCACGATCCTGTCGCTCCCGATCTCGGCGGCGGCCCGCCGCCGTTCGCTGCAGGTCGGCCTCGCGACGCAGTCATGGCGTGATTGGGGGGTGGACATGGTCAAGGCGACGGCGATCCAGACCGCCTTTGCCGCCGTCGGCGGGGGCGCCGTCGTCGGGGTCACGCGCCGGTACCCGCGGGGGTGGTGGGCGCCAGCCGCCGCCGGGTCGGTGGTGTTCGGCGCCGGCCTGGCCGCGCTGGCGCCCGTGCTGCTGGATCCCGTGTTCAACGACTTCACGCCCCTGCCGATAGGGGAGACCCGCTCCGACGTGCTGGCGCTGGCCGAGGCGGCCGGCGTCAAGGTCGGAGAGGTCTACTCGGTCGACGCCAGCCGGCGGACGACCGCGGCCAACGCCTACGTAACCGGGCTCGGGCCGAGCAAGCGGGTGGTGTTGTTCGACACGCTGCTGGAACGCTATGACCGCGATGAGGTGCGTGTGGTGGTCGCGCACGAGCTGGCCCACGTCCGGCATCGCGACGTCCCCCGCGGCGTCGCCTTCGCTGCGCTGGTGGCCGGTCCGACGGCGCTGGCGATCCAGCGGCTCAGCTGGGTCCTGGCCCCGCGGCAGCGGGGGACCGCGGCGGCGCTGCCCGCCCTGGCGCTGGCCACCGGAATCGTGTCCGCCCCGATCGGGCTGATCAGCAGCCGGCTCTCGCGGGCGATCGAACGCCGCGCCGACACCTTCTCGCTCGAACTCTCCCGCGCGGCCGAGGCGTTCGTGTCGTTCGAGCGCAAGATCGCCGTACAGAACGTCGCCGACCTCGATCCTCCGCGCTGGCTCACCGGCCTGATCGCGTCGCACCCGCCGACGCTGGAGCGGATCGGCGCCGCCGTGGCGTTCGCGCGAGGCGCCGGGGCTACTCCTGCTCCGGAGGGGCCCCTCCGAACTCCGGCAGGTTCTTGATCCCCTCGCGGGTCTGCCACTTGGAGTAGTTGTCCTGCATCGCGTCGATCAGCTCGCGCATGAATTTCGGCGACAGGTTGATCCGCGAGACGACCACGCCGGGGATCTCCTCGTCCTCGATCTCGTGGTCGACGCGGGCGAAGGTCAGCGTGAACTCGTAGTCGGAGTGGCTGACGTTGGCGAAATTCGCGTAGTGCCCCGCCATGACTTCCGGCGAGAAGTGGATGTTGATGTGGCGGTCGGGCGTGTTGGGATCTTCCATATGCACTTAGTATCCCATCGTGCGGATCGCCGTAGTCGCCGTGGGTCGCCTGCGCCCACCGTTCGCCGATGACGTCCAGCACTATCAGAAGCTGCTCGCCCGGCACGTCCGGCTGGAACTGGTCGAGGTGCGCGAGGACGAGCAGGTCGCCCGGCGGCTGCCCGAGCGGGCCTTCGTCTCCCTGTTGCACCGGGACGGCGAGCGGATGGACTCCCTGCATTTCAGCCAGTTTCTGGAGCGCCGGCGCCAGAGCGCACGGGATCTCTGCTTCGTGATCGGCGGCCCGTTCGGACTCGAGCTGGAACAGGTTGACCACCGCTTCTCGCTGGGGGAAATCACGCTTCCGCACCAGCTGGCGCGGGTGGTCCTGCTCGAGCAGCTCTACCGGGGCCATAAGATCCTGGCCGGCGAGCCCTACCACTATTGACTCGTGGCTGAGCACAGCGAGATAACCGCACGCCGCCGGGTCATGCGGGAGCGCATCCAGCGGCGGCGCGAGCTGTCGCTGTTCATGCGCCGGCTCGGCAGCTTGATGATCGCGATGGCGGTACTGATCGCGGCGGGGACCCTGGCCTATGCGCTGACCGAGGGAACCTCGATCGCGTACGGATTCATCTGGACGCTCGACACGGTGACCACGCTCGGCACGATTCCCGATCCGAAGGACGCGGCCGGACGGATCGTGACGGTCGGGCTCGAGCTGCTCGGCATAGGTACGCTCTTCTACGGCCTCGCGACAGTCGCCGAGTTCTTCGTCTCGGGGCAGCTCAGCGGACTCCTCGATGAGCGCCGGACACAGAAGATGGTCGATTCCTACTCAGAGCACTTCATCGTCTGCGGCTTTGGCCGGGTCGGCCGACAGGTCGTGCGCGACCTGCGCATCGCCGGCGCCAAGCACGTGGTGATCGACGAGAACCATGAGCATCGCGAGCTGGCCGACGCGCTTGGGGTCCGCTACATCGAGGGCTCGGCGGCCGACGACGAGGTGCTGCAGCAGGCGGGTATCGAGCGAGCGGCCGCGGTGATCGCCTGCGTGGACTCGGACGCCGACAACATTTTCATCGCGCTGACCGCCCGGGAGCTGCGCTCCGACATCCTGATCATCGCCCGAGCATCGGCCGAGGATTCGGAGAAGAAGCTGTTGCGGGCCGGAGCCGACCGGGTGATTTCGCCGTACAAGACCTCGGGGGCGGCGATGGCCCGGGTCGCGCTGCACCCACAGGTCGGCGGGGCGTTCGAGGTCGCCGATTATCGGATGGAGGAGATCGAGGTCTCGCCGTCGTGTCAGGGCGTCGGCCAGACCGTGGAACACGTGCGCGGCGATTCGGTGATCGTCGCCCTGCGGCGCAGCGACGGCCGGCTCGAGCCCCAGCCCTCGCCCGACCTGCTGGTCGAAGCCGGGGACATGCTGGTGGCGCTCGGCACGCCCGATGCTCTGGGGCGGCTCGAGGTGCTGTTCCAGCCGGCGAGTGTGACCAACGCATGAGTCTCCCGCTGGAGGAGCTCAGGGCCGTGGTTCTCGCGGCCGCCGCGTCCGTGCGCGGCGGCGGCGGCGAGCCGACCGCCCAACCGCGACTCGAGCGACCCAAACGCGCGGGACAGGGAGACTTCTCGACCAACGCGGCGATGCTGCTCGCGCCGGTGCTGGGCGCGCCGCCCCGGGTGATCGCGGAACGGCTCGGCGCCGAGCTCGAGCAGATCCTGGACGATCAGCTCGAGCGGTGGGAGGTAGCCGGTCCGGGCTTCCTCAACCTGGTGCTCTCCGACGGCTGGCATCGGTCGGCGCTGCGATCGGTCCTCGACGCCGGCGATCGCTTCGGCTCCGGCGGCGCTGATCCGGCGCTGCGGACTCTGATCGAGTTTGTCTC
>JALYXK010000216.1 GCA_030947145.1 Actinomycetota bacterium | reverse complement strand
ACGGCCAGAGGAAAATCGGGGCGCGCGGATTTGAACCGCGGACCTCACCGACCCGAACGGTGCGCGCTACCAGGCTGCGCCACGCCCCGATGGGGCCAGTATCCCACAGGCACCGCGGCGCGAGCGCTCCGCCGCGACCGGATCGCTCTCGTGCGGCGCCCCGGCTAGCTCTCGGCGCGGCGGTCGGCGCGAATCCGCCGGCGTTCCTCGCGCAGGCGCTGGCGCTCCTCTCGTGGCGGGCGTAGCGCCAGCGGCTCGCCCCGGCTGCGGCGCAGGATCAGGAAGGCGATCGTGCCCCACATGGCCGGGATCCACAGGGCGATCGCGTGGTAGACGACGGTGGCGGCGGTGACCAGCGTCGCGCCCGTGCCGTAGAGCACGAACATGCCGACGATGCTCCCGTCGAGGATCCCGACGCTGCCCGGGATCGGGAGGATGTTGGACAAATAGCCGATCTGATAGGCGAGCACCAACGTGGCCAGCGGGGGAACATGGCCGGCGGCCGCGAAGCATGCGGCGAGCACGCCGATGTCGAACCACAGGAAGCCGAACGCGCCGAGCAGGCGCCAATCGCGTGAGAACATCAGTCGCTTGGTCCACCGGATCGTGATCGCGGTCTCACGCAAGACCGCCCGCATCCGGCCGGGCCGGCTGAGGTCGACGTAGCGCTCGCTGATCCACGGCAACGCCAGGAAAAACAGCAGCGTGACCGTGCCCACCGCCGCCGGAACCAGACTCAGCAGGACGTTGTGGGGCCCGGGCAGCAGGCCCGTCCATAGCCCCAGCCCGGCCAGCACGAGCGTGATCACGTTCACCGCGCTGGTCAGGAGGAAAAGCACGGCCGAGAGCTCGGCGACTCGACCCGGCGGTCCTCCGCGTTCGACCAGCAGCAGCGCCCCGATCGCCACGCTGCCCGCTCCGCCGAGCGAGACCGCGGCTCCGAAGGCCAGCTCGCTGAGGGCGACCCGGGCGCCAAAGCGGACCGGCGCCCGATCGAACACCTGCAGGAACGCGAACACATAGCCCAGGCAGGAGAGGATCTCGAGCACGACCGCGACGATCAGCCACGGGACGTCCATCTCGGCGACCTGGTCGGCTACGCCATGGAGCCCGGGCACTGCCAGCAGCAGCCCCACGACGAGCGCGACCAGGACGCCGAGCGAGACCAACCCGCGCCAGAGGTTGCGCCCGGCCCGTTCCTCCTCACGCTTCAGGTCCGCCCGCAGCGGAGCATCGGGTTCGGTGGCCATACTTGAGTATGCAATCACGTTGAGCGGTCCCTGCTCGGGTGCACCAGGCATGTCATCCTGGTCCGGTGACGCGGATCGAGCTTGCGGAGCACGGGATCGTCGGGATCCGCGCGAATAACCCGAGTCCGTTCAGCCTGAGCGGGACCAACTCCTGGGTGGTCGGCCGTGAGCCCGGGTGGCTGGTCGATCCGGGCCCGGCGCTGGCCGAGCACCTGGCCGCCGTCGCCGACGAGCTCGAGCGGCGTGGCGGGCTGGGCGCGATCCTGCTGACCCACGACCATCTCGATCATTCCGAGGCGGTGCCGGGGCTGCGCGTGCGCTTCCCCGATGCCCCTTTGGCGGCGGCCCGCGGGGCGGTCGACGTGCGTCTGCGTGACGGTGATCAGCTCGGGCCACTGCGGGCCGTGGCGACGCCCGGCCACGCGCCGGACCATCTCGCCTTCGTCACCGGCCGGGCCGCGCTGACCGGCGACGCGGTGCTCGGCGAGGGAAGCGTCTTCATCGCGCCCGATCCGGGGGCGCTGTCCGGCTACCTGGGCGCGCTGTCCCGGCTGCGCCGTCTGGACCTGGCCGTCCTGTGTCCCGGGCACGGCCCCGTGGTCACGGACCCGGCCGCCAAGCTCGACGAGTACGTGGCGCACCGGCTCGACCGCGAGCGCCGGCTCCTGGCCGCGCTGCGGGCGGGCAGGCGAGGCGTGGACGAGCTGCTCGACGAAGCCTGGTCAGATGTGCCCGCGGCTCTGCGGCCGGCCGCGGCGGTGACGCTCGCCGCGCACCTGGACAAGCTCGAGGAGGAGGGCGGGCTGCCGGCCGGCGTCCAGCGCCCCGGCGGCTGGGAGGAGCTGTTACGGGCGGCCGGCGGCGCTGGCGATTCGGCGGCGGGCTAGCTCCATCGCGGCGGTTAGGGGCGTGGCGCCGATCGCGGCGGCGTTGTCGAAGATCTCCCGGAGCGTGTCGGCGATCCCGCGCACGCGCGACCGGGCCAATGCCGGTTCATAGCCATCGAGCTCCTGGGCGATGTTGATCAGGCCTCCGGCGTTGACGACGAAGTCAGGCGCCCAGAGGATGCCGCGGGCGGCCAGCAGGTCGGCGATCCGTTCGTCGGCGAGCTGGTTGTTGGCGGCGCCGGCTACGATCCGGCAGCGCAGCATCGGCACCGTCTGATCGTCGAGGATTCCCCCGAGCGCGCACGGGGCCAGCACGTCCACCTCCGCCTCGATCGCCCGGTCCGGAGAGATCCAGCGGGCCGAGAGCGCCTCCGCGAGTGTGCGCTTGCGCTCGTCGAGATCGGCGAGCAGCAGCTTCGCCCCGGCCCTCGCGCAGCGCTTGGCCACGCGGGAGCCGACATGGCCGAGGCCGGTCACGCAGATCGTTCGTCCACGCAGCGACTCCGAGCCGGTGACGCGCTCGCAGCACGCCCGGATCGCCGCCTCGACGCCGAGCGCCGTGAACGGGCTCGGGTCCCCCGAACCGCCGCGCCCGCGGGCCAGGCCGGCCACGCTCAGGGTTCTGGTGGCAATCACGCTCATGTCGCGGCTCGAGGTGCCGACGTCCTCGGCGGTGATGTAGCTGCCGCCCAACGCCTCGACGGAATCGGCGAAATCCAGCAGTGCGGCCTGGCGGCGCTCGGAGGACAGCGGGCCGCTCGGCGGCAGCACGATCACGCCCTTGCCCCCGCCTAACGGAAGATCGGCGATGGCGGCCTTATAGGTCATCGCGCGGGAGAGCCGCAGCGCGTCGCGCAGCGCCGCCCGGGAGTCGTCGTAGCTCCACATCCGGCAACCGCCGAGGGAGGGGCCCCGAACCGTCGAATGAATCGCCACGATCGTGTAGACGCCCGACCTCTGGCCGCGTCGTAGGAGTACCTCCTCGTGATCCAGCTTTTCGAGGTAGCGGTCGATCGTCGCGTCTAGCCGGTCGGGCTCGACGAGGGTCCCCCGGAGGGGGGCGCGCCCTTGGCGGAGCCGGATCCGCTGGCGCCCGTCGAGTTCGATCCGGCGCTCGAGGTTGAGGCGATCGGCTGCGCGCCGGGGGCGAGCGGGGTGGCGGTCGAGGATCCGCCGGCGCCGGGGCTCCCCGAGCTGGGGGATCCCGGGCTCGTCCCCGTCGGGCTGCCGTTCGTCGAGGAGATCGGGCCGCCGCTGGGTCCGGTGGCGCCGGAGCTGGTCCCGTCCGCACTCGGGCCGGCGCCGGTGGCCTCCCCGGAGCCGGAGCCGATCCCGGGCGCCGGAATCGGCGAGCCGTCGGGGTAGGGGGCGAGCCCGAAGGTGCCCTGGTCGAGGCTCACGGGCAAGCTCGTGCCACCCGCGCTGCTGCGCCCCGGCGGGCGTGGGTGCCCGTGGCGCTGGACCGGCGACGGCGCGCGCGCCGCAGCGATCGCGGTGAGCGCGGCGGGCGAGCCGGTCCCGGCGGAGCCCGGATCCGCTTTGACGTTGGTGGCGGGCACTGGCCGGGTCTTCGCGGTGGCGGCCGTGGACTCGACGTCTCTGCTGGTTCCGGCGTAATGATGCGCGTGGTGCGTGGCCGGCACCGAGATCGAGTTGGCCAGACCGACGGCGCCGCCGGCGGTGACCACGGCGGCGGCGAGCAGCGTGGCGACGTGAGTCGCGCCGGTGGCGATCAGTCCGCCGGCGGTCAGGACGCCTCCGGTGCCGGCGGCTCCCCCGGCCATCGCGGCGCTACCTCCCGCAGCGGCGCTGCCGCTCGCTCCGGCACCTCCGCCGATCCCCAGGACCTTGGCCAGGACCCCGGCCGGCCCAAGCGCGGGCGCCAGCGCCGCGAACTGGCGCGTGAACCCGCGGACCTCGCCGCGGAACTCCCGGCAGCCCTCGCAGTCGCGCAGATGCCGACGCGCGGTCCCGCTGGGACGCACACCCCGGTCATGGGCCAGCACGAGCTCTTCGTGGATGGCCGAGCAGGCCGTGTCCCGGGCCTGGATCGCCTTGGCCAATCCGATCCGGGCCCGAACCAGCAGTGACTTCACCGCGGGTACCGACACGGACAGGGCGGCGGCGAGCTCCGCGTAGCTCATGCCGCTGAGCTCGCGCATCAGCAACGCCGAGCGCTGCTGTTCGGGCAGGCGGCGCACGTCCTCGATCAGGCGCCTCAGCGTCTCGCGCTGCTCGGCCTCGGCGATCGGGTCGCAGGAGGGTCCGCGGGAGATTTCGATCACGTCGTGAGCCGGCAGTGGCGGCCGTCGGAGCTCGTCGATGCAGCGATTGTGCGCCACCCGATAGAGCCAGGCCCGCAGCGCCAGGTCCCGGTTGCTGGATCGCAAGCTCGCGTAGGCCCGGACGAACACGTCCTGCAGGGCGTCCTCGGCGTCTTGGCCGGAACCGGGCAGCATCTGCCGCGTGTAGGCGAACAGGCGCTGGCGATAGCGATCGTGGATCACTCGGAACGCGTCGTCGTTACCCCCCCGGAACAGGTCCACCAGCTGCTCGTCCGAGCGCAGGCGCAGGAACGGCAGCCCGATCGACACCCGGGTTCGAGCCAGTCCAGCCGGTGCTTGGAGAGCGGAAGCTTCCACCAGGACCCTCGGTTCACTCTAACGCGCGATCCGGGGGAAAGTTCTGCGGCTTCCTCAAGCTAACGACACCATCACATGCTTGACCTCGGTGTAGTCCTCGAGGGCATACATGCTCAGGTCCTTGCCATACCCGGACTGCTTGAAGCCGCCGTGGGGCATCTCGGAGGCCAGTGGGATGTGGTCATTGATCCACACGCAGCCGAACCGCAGCGCGTTCGAGACCCTCATCGCCCGTCCGATGTCCCGCGTCCAGACCGACGACGCGAGGCCGTACGGAGTGCCGTTGGCCCAGGCGATCGCCTCATCCTCGTCGGAGAACGGCTGCACCGTGATCACCGGCCCGAAGATCTCGCGCTGGATCATCTCATCATCCTGGCGCAGCCCCGCGACGACCGTCGGCTCCAGGAAGAAGCCCGGGCGGTCGGGCTCCTGACCGCCGGTGGCGATCTCCGCGTGGTCGGGCCGGCGCTGCAGGAACCCCTCGACGCGCTCTCGCTGGCGGGCGGAGTTGAGCGGTCCGAGCGTCGTCTCGGCCGAGCGCGTGTCGCCCAGCACCTGCCCTCGGGCCTGCTCCACCAGACCCCCGACGACATCGTCGTAGATCTTCGCGCTGGCCAGCACCCGCGTGGCCGCGGTGCAGTCCTGGCCGGCGTTGTAGTAGCCGGTCCCGGCGATCGTTTCCATCGCGGTGGCCATGTCCACGTCGTCGAAGACCACCACCGGCGCCTTGCCGCCGAGCTCGAGGTGCACCCGCTTGAGCGAGTCCGCGGCGTTGCGGGCGATCCACTTCCCGGTCTCGACCGAGCCGGTCAGCGAGACCATGTCCACCTCGGGATGGGTGACCAGGGCCTGGCCGGCGGGATCGCCGTGTCCGGTGATCACATTGAGGACCCCGGCGGGCAGGATCTCGGCCGCCAGCTCACCCAGCTTCAGCGTGCTCAGCGGGGTCGTCTCGGCCGGCTTCAGCACGATCGTGTTGCCCGCCGCCAGGGCCGGACCGATCTTCCAGATGGCCATCAACAGCGGGTAGTTCCAGGGCGCGATCTGGCCGATCACGCCGATCGGCTCGCGCCGGATGATCGACGTGTAGCCGCTCACGTACTCGCCGGCGGCGCGACCCTCGAGGCAGCGCGCGGCGCCGGCGAAGAAGCGCAGGTTGTCGACCATGAACGGGATCTCGTCGGCGCGGAACGCCTCGATCGGCTTGCCCGCGTTGTCGGACTCGAGCTCGGAGATCTCGTCCGCGTTGGCCTCGATCGCATCGGCCAGCCTCAGCAGCGCCAGCGATCGCTCGCCGGGGGTGGTGGTCGACCAGCCGGGGAACGCGGCGCGCGCGGCGGTGACGGCTTTGTCGACGTCGGCTCCGGTCGACACCGGCGCGTGGGCGATCACCTCGCCGGTGGCCGGGTTGAGGATCGCCTCGGTCTCGCCTTCCGCGGGGGCCACGGACTCGGCGTTGATCAGGTTCTGGAGCGTGGGCACCGTAGTGGTCATAGCCAGCAACCTACCACCGCCCTGCGCTCGGCCGGGGATAACCGGCGCTACCCTGGCAGAGCAGTGATCGACGCCGCCTCCGGCATTGGAATACCGGTGGCGTTCGGAGCGGGCCTGATCTCGTTCCTTTCGCCATGCGTGTTGCCGCTCGTGCCCGGCTACATATCCGCGGTGGCCGGGGTGGCCCCGGACAAGATCCGTCCGCGTCGGGTGATCGGACCGAGCCTGGCCTTCGTGGCCAGCTTCTCGGTGATCTTCATCGCGCTCGG
>JALYXK010000359.1 GCA_030947145.1 Actinomycetota bacterium | reverse complement strand
ATCGGCCGGCGCCTACACTGACTCGGTGGCCGCTCGCGTCACCGACTGGGGCCTCGCGGCGCTGGTGGTGGGGCTGGTCGCCTCCGGCGCGCTGACGCTGTTCGCGGGGTCGCCGGGCGATGCCTGGGTGTTCGCGGCTCACGACGCGTTGGCCGGGGCGCTCGCGTTGTTGCTGATCATCAAGCTCCGTCGGGTGTGGCCCCGGGTGGCCGCGGCCGCGCGCTGGGACCGGCGCACGATCGTCGGCGTGCTCGCGGTCGTATTGGCGCTGGGCGCGCTCGCGTCGGGTGTGCTCTGGGCCTCGGGGGTCACGCCGGCTCTGGCCGGCTACGGCCTGCTCGCCTGGCATGACGCGTTGGGGGCGGTGCTGGTGCTGGCCGTCGCCGTCCACATGGTGCTGAGGGCCAAGCCACTACGCGGACGGGACCTCGCGCATCGGCGGCAGTTCCTGGTCGCGGCCGGAGTGTCGCTGGGAGCGCTCGCGGCCTGGCGGTCGCAGCGGCCGCTGGAGGCGCTGTTCGGACTGCGGGGCGCGAAGCGGCGCTTCACCGGTTCCTACGAGGCGGGCTCGTTCACCGGCAACGCCTTCCCGACCACATCGTGGGTGGCCGATCATCCGCGCCCGTTCGACATCGGCCGCTACCGGCTGCGGGTGGAGGGGCTCGCCGCCCACCCGCTCGCGTTGACCCTCGGTCAGCTGGCGGCGGACGAAGAGCTGGTGGCCACGCTCGATTGCACGGGTGGTTTCTACTCGACGCAGCGCTGGCGCGGGGTGCGTCTCGGTCGGATCCTCGCGCTGGCCGGCCCCGCCCCGTCGGCGCGACACGTCAGCGTCGAGTCGCAAACCGGCTACCGGTGGAGCTTCGCTCTCGACGACGCGCGCGACCTGCTCCTGGCCACGCATGTCGGCGGCGAGCCGCTCAGCCACGACCATGGCGCGCCAGTGCGCCTGATCGTGCCGGGAGCACGTGGGTTTCAGTGGGTCAAATGGGTCGAGCGGGTCAACCTGCTCGAGCATCCGGACTACGCCGCACCCGCCTCGACCGTGTGGAGCAGCTTCAGGTCAGCCGGTGGCCCGCGACGCTAGGCTGCGACCTGTCCACCGCCCAGAGGAGAAGCATGGCCGAGACCCCCACGCTCTACGTTTGCCACGGCGACGACGGAGGTCCGCGAATCCATCCGTGCCGGCGCGTCCAAGAGGCGCTCCGCGCGGCCGGGATCGAGTACCAGAAGGTGGTCGCCGCCCACGGCAGTCCGATCCCTTTCCTGCGCAAGGGCTCCCGCGAGGATCTGCGCACCGCGACCGGGGCGACGAAGCTGCCCGCGCTCAAGCTCCCCGACGGCACCGTCCTAACCCACTCCCGGGACATCATTTCCTGGATCAAGGGAGCACAGGCATAGGATTGCTGGACTTGTCGTCAATCAGCCGCAAAGGAGCGTGAGTGATCTTGAGAGGAACCGCTGAACAGCTCGGTGCGTGGGGACGCAGGTCACGAGTCAGCGTGGCCGTAGTCGTTCTTGCCCTGCCCGCCTGGCTCATCGTCAACCATCCGGGCATCGCCGGCGCCGCAAAGAAGTCCTCAGCCACCAAGCACGGCTCGGTCCGGCACACCGCGGCCCGCATCCACGTGATCGAGCACGCCGTCACTGACACCGTGGTCCCGTCCGGTGGGACCGGCGACGTGACGGGCAACCTGCTCACCTTCCACAACCAGGTCTTCAACCCCACCGACACCAAGCCGGTCGGCACGGACCAGGGCTCGTGCGTGCGGATCGTGCCCGGCGAAAGCTACGAGTGCAGCTGGACGACGACCCTGGCTCACGGTCAGCTGATGGTGCAGGGGCCGTTCTACGACACCAAGAACAGCGTCCTGACCATCACCGGGGGTACGGGCGCATTCCGTCGCGCGCGCGGCGAGATGAAGCTGATCTCCCGCAACGGCGGCAAGGAGTACGACTTCATCTTCCGGCTGAGCTAGACCCGCGCTCGCCGGCGCCCGCTCGCCGCGGGCGCCGGCGCGCGCAGATCCGGCTTACGGGCGGACGCTCAGCTGCGGTCGCCGCGCCCGTAGAGGAGTTTGAGCAGCCTGACCAGGAACTTGCTCGTGCCGGCGCCGTAGGGGAAGAAGTACAGATCCTTCTTCATCGCGAAGCGGGTCAGCACGATCGTCTGCCGGCGGCAGTATTTCCGGATTCCCTCGGCACCGTGGCGGACACCGAGACCGGATTGCTTCCAGCCCCCCATCGGCGCCTCGAGCGCCAGGTAGTTGGCGTTGGAGTCATTGACGACCACCGCGCCGGCCTGAATTTGGCGCGCGATCGCCTCGCCCTTGGCCAGGTCCTTGGTGTAGACGGAGCCCTGTAGCCCGTAGGGCGAGTCGTTGGCCAACCTGACCGCCTCGTCGGCGTCCCGGACCCTCATCACCGGCAGCGTCGGACCAAACGTCTCCTCGGTCATGCACGCCATCGTATGGTCGACATCGGCCAGCACGGTGGGCTCGAAGAACGTCCCCTCGCCCGGCACGCGGTGGCCGCCGGCCAGCACGCGCGCGCCCTTCGCGACCGCGTCCTCGACGTGCGCCTCGACGATGTCGATCTGGGGCGGATTGATGAACGAGCCGACATCGACCGATCCGAGGCCGCCGGGAACGCCCTGCCGCAGCGCTCGCGCGCGTTCGCCGACCATCGCTACGAAGTCCTCGTAGATCGGGTCCTCGACGTACACGCGCTCCACCGAGATGCACGTCTGGCCCCCATTCTGCATCGACCAGAACACCGCCGCGTTGGCGGCTCGCTCCAGATCGGCATCGGCCAGGACGATCATCGGGTCCTTGCCGCCCAGCTCGAGTGAGACCGGGGTCAGCGTCCGCGCTGCCCTCTCCATGACCTGCTTCCCGGTCTCCGTGGATCCGGTGAACATCACCATGTCGACGT
>JALYXK010000351.1 GCA_030947145.1 Actinomycetota bacterium | reverse complement strand
GGCGCCGCCGCAATCGCTCCGAAGCCGCCCTGCTCGACGGTCACGACGATCGTGATCGGCGTGGTCGTCGCCGTCCTGGGCACGAAGCACGCGTACCAGGAGTAATCCGCCTGGCCGTTGTACTGGGCTGTGCCGGTCTTTCCGTAGACCTGCTCGGGGAAGTTGCCGAACACGTCGGCCGAGGTCCCGCCGGGCTGCGAGGCCGCGGCGCGCAGTCCGGACCGGATCGCGTCGAGGTAGGCCGGATCGACGGGGATGTGGCGCGCCGGCGGCGGCTGGATGTTCGAGAGCACGGTGCCGTCGGCGGAGTCGATCTGCAGCCCGAGGTGCGGGCGGACGATCGTGGCGCCGCCCGGTCCGCCGTTGGCGATCGCCGAGTAAGCGACGGCCAGCTGCAGCGGGGTGACCTGGACGTCGCCCTGCCCGACCGCGAGGTTGACGTTGTCGCCGGAGGACCAAGGCCGCCCGTCGGCGATCCCGCACGAGGCGTGGCGTCCGTGTCCCTTGTACGGGCCGATGCCCAGCTCGCACTGGCGCTCGAGCGCGTCGACGCGCAGGCGCCATTTCGGCGAGGGCAGGTTCCCGGCGATCTCGCCGCCGAGGTCGATCCCCGTCTTTCGCCCGATCCCGTAGAGGTGCGCCCAATTCTGCAGCGGACCACCGTTCGGATGGGCGATCGGATCTGCGTTGGTCAGCCTGCCCAGGTTGTAGAAGAACACGTCGGAGGACACCTGGATCGCTTTCGGGAGCGTCACCACTCCGTAGGCGGCCCCGCCGGAGTTGTGCCGGCAGAGGGTCCCCTGACAGAACTGCCCGGTGTCGTCGAATGCCTCGTTGACCGACCAGGCGCGGCTTTGCAGCGCCGCTGTTGCGGTGATCGGCTTGAACGTGGAGCCGTCTGGGCCCGCGGTCTGGATCGCCCGGTTGATCAGGGGGTAATTGCTCGACGCGCTGTTGATCTGTTTGTAGGCAGAGGTGGACAGCGGGTGGGTGAAGATGCCCGGGCTGACCTCGGGCAGCGAGCCCATCGCGTAGACCTCGCCGTTCTCGGGGTTCATCGCCACGAACGCGCCCGAGTTGGCCGGCGGGTTGCTGGCAATCGACTGCCCCAGCGCCTGCTCCCCCACCTGCTGGAGCTTCAGGTCCAGCGAGAGCTTCAGCGTGTTCCCGGTGACCGGGCGAACGCCCCTGAGGTCGCCCTCGGGCTGTCCGAGGGAGTTGACCTGGACGTTCTCCTGGCCGTCGGTCCCGCGCAGATCCTTGTCGTAGTAGTACTCGAGACCGGACTGGCCGATGATCGAGTTCTGCGAGAGCCCGCGGTAGCGCCGGTACTTGACCTCATGCGGGCTGATCGGGCCGACCGTGCCGAACAGCTGCGCGGCGGTCTGCTGCAGCGGGTAATGGCGCAGATAGACCTTCTCGACGATCACGCCGGGGAACTGACTCTGGCGCTCGGCCAGGTAGTACTGGACGTATTTGCTGACGTCGCGCTTGACCGTCACGTTGGCGTAGGGCAGCAGAGACTCCTGCTGGGCGACGTCGCATGGAATCTGCGCCAGTCGGACCCTCGTGACCACGCCGGGCTTGACCAGGCCGGTGACCTTGCACGGCCCCTTCCGGGTCGACAACCCGAGCACGCCGGCCAGGCGCCGGTAGACCGCCAAGTCCCGCCGGGGCGGGTGGGCGAAATTGCTCTGATTGGCCGGGATTGGCAGATCGGGCGGCTGGATCTGGACGTCGATCGCCGACTTGGAGTCGACCAGGACGGTGCCGCTGCGATCTAGGACGTCGCCGCGGGCCGCTGGGATCGCGATGTGACGGATGCGGTTGATGCTGGCCTGCTGAACGTAGTGGGTGGTGTTGAGGACCTGCAGGAACCAGAGCCGGAAGAAGACGATCGCGAACATGGCCAGCGCGAAGCCGCCGAGCACCGCCACCCGCAGGGCGAGCTGCGGCGTCAACGGAGCGCGGCGGTCTTCCGGCGGCTGGATCATCGGGTGGAGGAGCGGGGGATCGCGCCGAGGCGCTCGGACGGGCGGGACAGCGGGCTGAGGCCACCGGTGGTGTATGCGCGCCGGCGCCGGCGGCGCGGGTCGTCGGGGAGCACCGGCTTGATCAGTCGCCGCACCAGCGCGTAGACGGGCAGCGCGATCAACGAGTTGACCAGCACGCTGATGAAGATCTGCTGCAGCAGCAACAGGCTGACCGGGGAGTCGACGCCGAGGAGGAACTGGATGACCGCCATCCCGAGCCCCGCCAGGGCGGTCGCCGCGGCCCCCAAGGCCAGCGGGGCGAGCCCGTGGGCGGGATCGCGCAGCTCGCGCAGGCGACCGGACCAGTAGCCGATCACGATGTAGAGCAGCGAGGTCACCCCCAGCGTCTGGACCAGGGCCAGGTCGACGAACAGGCCGGTTCCGAAGCCCATCATCGCTCCCGAGAGCGAGCCGGTCAGCAGCCCCACCGACATCACCATCAGCGGGGTGAGGTCCGCGCTGACGCCGAAGATCGAGATTTGGGAGACCGCCGCCTCCTGGACGATCACCGCCACGAAGCCGAGCGCGAACAGCCGGAGCGGAAGCTGAATCGACTCGGTCATCCGCCGGGCACCTGGGCGCGCTGCGAGCCCGCTTTCACGCGGGTGAGGATCTGAACGGAGGAGAGGTGCCGCAGGTCGGCCGCCGGGGTGACCTGGACCTGGGCGTTGTTGATCAGCTCGTTCTGGCTGGCGTTCGAGACCTGGCCGATCGGGATTCCGGTCGGATACAGCGAGTCCAGCGGACCGGACTTGAAGCCGGCCGTGACCACCTGCTGGCCGGCCACGATCGGCGCGTGGTTGGGCAGATACGTGAGTAGCAGCTGATTCGGGTCGCCGACCGCGGGAACCAGCTCGCCGGTGTCGCCGACCGAGTCCTGCACCTCGGCGGTGACCGCCGAGGAGTGATCGGTGATCAGCGTCACGATCGAGACGCTGGCGTCGACGGTGGTGACCTTACCGACCAGCGCGCCGTCGCCGACCACCGGATCGTTGACGTGAATGCCGTCGTCGGAGCCCTTGTCCACCCCGATCGTCGCGTACCAGAGCGTCGGATCCCGGGAATAGACGTGCGCGGCCACTGGACTGTAGGCGTCGATTCCGTTGCTGTTATCCAGGTGGACTTGGTGGGTCAGCTGCGCGTTCTCGATCGCGGCCTGCTGGAGCCTGTCGTTGGCGGCCGTCAGCTGCTGCACCTGCTTGCGCAAGTGGTTTACCTGTGACTTCGCGCGGAACGTGTCCGAGAACCACCCGGCTACGTCGCGGACTGGCGCCAGCGCCTTGCTGGCCCCCTGCTGAACTGGCGAGAGGACCTCGACGATTCCCCGCTGCACCTGGTGCAGCGGGCTGCTCGGCGACTCGCCGAAATACGCGGTCAGCAGGATCAGGGAAGCGCCGACGAGCAGCGCGAGTACCGCGCGGCGCCGTCGGACTTGCTTGTCATGCACGAGATGCAGGTCTCCAA
>JALYXK010000330.1 GCA_030947145.1 Actinomycetota bacterium | reverse complement strand
GTGGCGATCGTCAGCTCGCGCGGATCCACGTCATCGATCTCATCCCAGGCGATCGGGGTCGACACCGTCCCGTCCTTGAAGCCGCGGACCGAATAGGCGGCGGCGAGCGTGTGGTCGCGGGCGTTCTGGTTGTAGTCGACGAACGCCCGGTCGGGCTCGCGATCCTTGCGCCACCAGGTGGTGGTCGCGTCAGCGGGGGCGCGGCGCTGCACCTCGCGGGCGAAGGCCAGGGCGGCGCGGCGCACGTCGGCGAAGCCCCAGCGCGGCTCGATCCGCACGTAGACGTGGATGCCCGACCCGCCGGAGGTCTTCGGCCAGCCGACGGCGCCGAGCTCGTCGAGCACCTCGTGGGCGACACCGGCGACGCGACGGACCGTCGCGAAATCGCATTGCGGCATCGGGTCGATGTCGATGCGCCACTCGTCCGGGCGCTCCACGTCGGTGCGGCGGGAGTTCCAGGGATGGAACTCGACGGTCGACATCTGCACCGCCCAGATCACGCTGGCCAGCTCGGTCACGCACAGCTCGTCGGCATGCCGGTTGTACCGCGGGAAGGTGACTCGGACCGTCTCCAGCCAGGGCGGCGCGCCCTTGGGGACCCGCTTCTGGTGGACCTTCTCGCCGTCGACGCCGCTCGGGAAGCGGTGCAGCATGCACGGACGCTCGCGCAATGCGCGGACGATCCCGTCCCCGACGCTGAGGTAGTAGTTGACCAGATCGAGCTTGGTCTCGCCGCGCACCGAGAAGTACACCCGGTCCGGGTTGGAGATCCGCACCGTCCGGTCCCCGACCGCCAGCTCGACGGCCTCGCTCGTCATGCGCACCACTCGCCACGCCGCATGACGCGGACCACGAGCCCGGCCTCGTCGAGCAGGACGAGGTCGGCCGGGTCGCCGCTCTCCAGCCCGGCCACCAGCCCGATCGCCTTGGCCGGCCGAACGCTGGCCGCCGCGATCGCCGGTGGCCAGCCCGCGCCAGCCGACCCGGCCCAGTTGCGGACCGCCGCGTCCAGGCCGATGGCGCTACCGGCCAGCGTGCCCTGTCGGTTGACCGCGCGGCCGTCGGGCTGCATCCGGATCCTCACCCCCGCCTGGAGGTACTCACCCTGATCGGCTCCGGCGGCGACGCTGGAGTCGGTGACGAGGATCACTCGCTCGCCGGCCGCGCGGCGGATCAGCTCCAGCGCCAGGGGGGCGACATGCAGCTCGTCGGCCACCACGCAGGGGTCGACCCGGTCGCTGACCAGCGCCCACCCGACCAGTCCGGGGGCGCGGTGGTGAAACGGGCTCATGGCGTTGAACAGGTGGGTGACCAGGGTGGCGCCACAGTCCGCGGCGCGCTCCGCGGTGGCCGCGTCAGCGCCGGTGTGGCCGAGTGACACGGTTACGCCCCGGCCGACCAGACGCTCGATCAGGGTCAGGGCGCCGGGCAGTTCGGGGGCCAGCGTCACCAGTCGCACCGCCGGATGCTGGTAATAGTCCGGCACGCCGTCGGCGGGTGCCCGCAGCAGTTCGGCCCGGTGCACGCCTCGATGTTGAGGACTGAGAAACGGTCCCTCGAGATGGACGCCGACCACCGGGGAGGCCGGGTCGGCGGCGCGTTCGGCCAGCTGATCCAGCGCGCGCTCTGCGCTGGCGTCGTCGGTGGTGATGATCGTGGGCAGGTAGCTCGTGACTCCATGCCGAAGCTGCCGGGCGTCGACCCGCTCGATCGCCTCGGGTCCGTCCACGACCTCCACGCCGGCGCCGCCGTTGACCTGCAGATCCACGAATCCCGGCGCGATCGGCCCGTCGTGGCGCACGTCCGCGGGTCGTGGGGGGTCGCCCACGCCGGCTTGGGCGATCCGCCCGCCCTGGACCTCGACCCAGCCGCCGGCCGCTCCGGCGCCGCGCACCAGCCGGCCCGAGATGATCATTTCTGGCCATCCGGTCCGGCCGGGCCGCCGAGCGCGTCGGCCAGGCCGCCTCGGAGGCTCGAGGCGCCGTCGGCCAGCAGCGTGCCCAGCTTGGCCAGCCAGGGGGGAGACAGGTGCTGTTGCTTGAGGGGATAGCCCAGGGCGAACAGCACGACCACGAACGCGGTGAGCGGGGCCGCCAGCTCCGCCGCCACCTCGGGCAGGCCCGCGGTCTGCGCTCCCAGGAACACGGCGACGGCGACCGCCGCGAGCAGCGCCAGCGCCGTCGCGACCATGCCCAGGAGGTTCCGGGCCAGGGTCAGCTGGCCCCGGGCCCGCTCGGTGGCCCGGCTCAACTCGGCGATCTCCGCCCGCTGTCTGGTGTTCGATTGGCGGATCTCGAGGCTCTCGCGCAGGACGTCCTCGATGAACTGGGCGGGCGGCACACTCTCGGTCTTGACCAGCTCGCTGGTGGGAACCCCGTCGAGCTTCGCGCAGGCGATCAACGCCAGCGCCTCGGCGCTGACCTCCTCGACCGTGGCGGCCGTGCTGTCCACCGGGGCGGCGATCGTGCCGTGCTTGGTCAGCGTGGCCACCGCGGCGTCGGCCAGCAGGACGTCGTCCGTGGCCAGCGCGCCGTCGGCCCAGCCCGGCCGGCTCCGCACCGCGGCCATCGAGCTGAGGTAGTCGGCGGCGGCGAGCAGGGACGTGACGATCTCGGCCAGGATCGCGTCGCGGTCGTTGTCGTCGAGGGCGAAGCTCAGATCGGTGCTCTGGCAGGCGATGGCCGCTCCCCGGAGGCGGACGAGAGTCGAGGCCGAGACCGGCCGCCGGAGATCGGCGGTGGAGGTCGACACCGGCCGGCGCAGATCGGCCACGGCGGCGGCGAGCAGCTCGGGGTCATGGAGCACGCGGGCGATCTCGAGCCGATCCCGGGCGCCCGCGGTGACCGCGGCCGTGCGCAGCCAGTTCCGCACCCGCTCGATCCGCTCGGGCTCGGCCGCCATCGCGCCGGGAACCAGCTCGTCCAGCTCCACCAGCGCGGCGGTGGCGGCGATCGTCCCCTCGAGGTTGTCCCGGGCTCCCAGCCGGCGGTTGACCAGGTCGAGCACCTCCGGTCCGTGGTGGGCGAGATCCGGCAGCCCGAGGCGCCACTGCTCGCCGTCCATCTCCTGCTCGAGCGCGGCGAGGGTGCGCAGGTAGGCTCGGGTCGCCATCACCCCGGCGTGACGCGCCTCCCCGGCACCGCTCTGCAGCCAGGACGACCATCGCCGCGCCACCCAGCGCACGTCCGGGGCCCGATAGCGCACGTGCAGCTCGCCCGTCTCGGCGTCGACCCCGGTCAGCCGGCCGCCGCCGGCCAGCCACTCGTCCTCACCGGGGATCGAGTGGTGCCCGCGGGGAACGATCACGTCCGAGACCCCCCTCAGCGGCCAGCGCCGATAATGGAGCTCGGCTTGGGCGGGGTCGAGCTCGACGGCGTTGACCCGCCGCAGGCGCAGCTTGCGCACGAGCGTCTCCGCCCAGGGCGAATCCTGGCCTCCGAGCACGATCGTTCCCGGGGGGCCGCCGGCGCAGAACGCGATCAGATTGGCCAGCAGCGCCCGCTGGGCCGGGTTGCCATTCTCCAGCAGCAGGCTGCAGGCGGCCAGGGGGGGAGTGTGCATGAGCGAGGATCGGAGCACCACGGGGCGACCGTCCCCGACCTGGAGCACCGGCCGCCACGGTGTATCCGGGGGCGGGGCCAGCGCGGTTACCGCCCGGGCCTGCAGGCCGCCCACGTCCACGGCGTCGGGCCAGTTCAGCAGGACCTCGAGGGCGGGCTCGCGCTCGGGCGGCACGCTCAGGAGCTGCTGATCGCCTGGCAGGTCGGCCACGGCGAGCCCGTGCCCGGTCCCGACGGTGGTCCCGGCGGGCAGATGGAGCTGGTGGAGCACCAGCACTCCGACCGTGGCCTGGGCCAGCAGCGGCGCGATCCCCTCGTTGCGGTGGATCGCGTTGTAGCCGATCACGATGCAGTCGAACTCGCCCTGTGCCTTGAGCAGGGCCTCGAAGGTCCGGTCGGTGAACAGCCGGTAGCGCCATCGCTCGCGGTCCTCGAGCACACCCGTGACATCGAGCGAGGGGTTGTGCAGGCTCTCGGACTCGCTCTGGACGATCGCGACCCGCCGGGCCGGCAGCGAGGCAGCGGAATTCGGCACAGAGCGGATGATGCCCGAGCTGTCAGACTGACGCGAGTGCTGGAATCCGATATTGACACTGAATCCCGCGAGCGATTTGCCCGCGTGGGGGACGTAGAGCTGTGCTACGAGACCTTCGGCGCGGACGACGCGCCTGCGCTGCTGATGGTGATGGGACTCGGATCTCAGATGCTGGTGTGGGAGGACGAGTTCTGCGCGACGCTGGCCGGACACGGCTTCCGGGTGGTTCGCTTCGACAACCGCGACAACGGCCGCTCGACGATCTTCGGTCAGGCCAAGCCGCCCACGCTGCGCCAGCTGATGCTCCGCGATCGGCGGGGCGCCGCCTATGCCCTCGACGATCTCGCCGCCGACGCGGTCGGCCTGCTCGATCACCTGGGGATCGGCAGCGCTCATGTGGTGGGCGCGTCGATGGGCGGGATGATCGCCCAGCTCGTCGCCATCAACCATCCCGAGCGCGCGGATTCGCTGGTCTCGATCATGTCCAGCACCGGTAGCTGGCGGGTCGGCCTGCCCCGGCCGAACCTGCTCCCGCTGATCCTGCGGCGTCCGCGCAAGGACCGTGAGGGCTACATCGAGGACATGGTCAAGACGTTCCGGGCGATCGGCTCCAAGCGTTATCCAACGCCGGAGGCCGAGCTGCGTTCGCTGGCCGAGCGCTGCTTCGAGCGTGGAATCAGTCCGGCCGGAACCGCCCGCCAGCTGGCCGCGATCCAGACCGCTCCGGACCGAACCCCCAAGCTCCGCCAACTCCGCCTGCCGGCCACGGTCATCCACGGCTCGCGCGATCCGCTGATCATGCCCTCCGGCGGCCGGGCGACGGCCAAGGCGATCCCGGGGGCCAAGCTGCTGATGCTGGACGGCATGGGCCACGATCTGCCGCGCCCGCTGTGGCCGCAGATCATCGAGGCGATCCTCCAGACCGTGGCCGCGGCGCGCGGACGGGCTTAGCCGGGGCGCCGGGGGAGCCTGAGCAGCGGCCGGCGCGCAGGACGATCGTGGCGGAGCGTCCGGCGCTGGTGCAGGCGCTCGGCTTCCCGGGCCCGTTCCCGGTCCTCGCTCAGGCCCACCTCGAGGAACAGCAGCAGCACCGCCCCCCCGAGGCCGAGCGAATTCAGCACGATCGCCAGCAACGCTCCGGGCAGGCCGCCCACCAGGACGCCGCAGAGAACTCCGGCGAGCACGAGCATCGCCGCCGAGCCGAAGGCGATGATCCGGGTGCGGCGGGCCACCGAACCAACATACATGTCCCGATCGGCCACCCGGGTGGCAGTCACCGCCGGCGTCATCTTCTTCTTCGCCGGCCTGGTCAAGTTCATCTTCCACCACTGGGAGCTCCACGCGTTCCGGACGTTCGGCCTCCCTTGGCCCTCGGCGCTGGAGATCGTGGCCGGCGTGGTGGAGATGGCCGGCGGGGTGCTGCTCGTGCTGCGCCGGTGGGTGGCCCCGACAGCCCTGGTCCTGGCCGTGACGATGGTGGTGGCGATCGGCGCCTCGGGGATCGGCCACGGAGACCTGATCCCCAGCCTGACGCTCGCGCCCGTGCTGCTGGTGGCGATGGTCTACCTGCTGGCCCGCGGCCCGCGTGATCGCGGCCCCAGCGAGGTCAGTCCTCGCGCGGCGGAGGCTGGAAGACGATCCGCTTGAGCTCGGAAAGCGCGCTGCCGCCGAGACGCAGCGAGGTCTGGAACCCCTCGGCGCCCAGCTCGCCGTCATCGAGGGCCCGGCGGAGCTGGTCGAGCTCGGGGCGTTCGTGGTCGAGCACCTGGTCGCGCGGGGCCTCGATCAGGATCAGGTGGCGAGGCCGCCGATGGCCGTGGGCCAGACGGACGTAGCGCTCGCGCTCCTCGGCATCGAAGCCCTCGAGGGCCAGGGCGACGGACTGGCCGCTCTGCAGGCGCTTGAGGACCGCAGCCTGGAGCAGCTCGGTGGCGCGGGCGTCGATCTCGGCTTCGCTCACCCGTCCGGCCAGGAGGGTCCGGACCTTGCTCGGCGAGAGCACGGCGGCCCGCTCCTCGATCACGCGCTCGGTGAAACGGGCCGGATCGGCGGCGGCGGCGCCGACGATCACCGCCAGGCTGCCGGGGGAGTAGCGAAGCCGATGGGCAGGGGCCAGGACGCGGTTCCGCACCGAGATGTCAGCCGGGCGGGGAGGCGCGCCGTCGCGGCGCGGACGCTCCGAGGACCAGCCGGTCCGCTCGTCGGAGCCGATCTTGACGCTGCGTGATGTAGGGGGATTGGGCACACCTCCACTATATGACTAGTGTTGGCCGGGCGATGAGTGACTCCGGGGTTCCCAGCCCGCTACCGCGCGGCCCCGCCGAGCCGCCGCTGGTGCAGACCCTGCGCTGGCTGCTGCGCCCGATCTCCTTCCTGGAATCCTGTCGGCGGCGCTTCGGCGACACGTTCAGCGTGCGGTTCCTCGGCTTCCAGACGCCGCTGGTGATGGTCTCCGATCCCGACGCGATCCGGGCCCTGTACACCGTGCGCGACCACGGCCTGCCGCCGGGGCGCACCTTCGCGCTGCGTCCGGTCATGGGCCCCCGGTCGGTGCTGTTGCTCGAGGGCGACGAGCACCTGCAGCGGAGGAGACTCATGCTCCCGCCCTTCCACGGGGAGCGGATGCGCGCCTACGAGGAGTCGGCACGGGAGGTCGCCGAGCGCGACATCGCCGGCTGGCCCACCGGCGAGCCGTTCGCCCTGCATCCCCACATGCAGGCGATCACCCTCGAGGTGATCCTGGGCGCCGTGTTCGGGGTCACCGAGCCGGAGCGCCGCGAGCGTCTGCGCCGGCTGTTACCGGGTCTGCTCGGCGCCACCTCCTCCTCGCGGCTGCAGCTGAAGATTCTCCTGGCCCGGCGGTTCGGGCGCTCCGGCCCGCTGGTCGCGCTGCGTGAGCAGGCGCGGGCGATCGACGCCGAGCTGCTCGACGAGATCGACGAGCGCCGGCGCGATCCCTCGGCCGGCGAGCGTGGCGACATTCTCTCGCTGCTCACGCTGGCCCGGTTCGAGGATGGCGCCGAGATGGACGCCCAGGAGATCCGCGACCAGTTGCTGACCCTGCTGCTGGCCGGCCACGAGACGACCGCCACGGCGCTGGCCTGGACGATCGACCTGCTGCTGCGCCACCCGCGGGTGCTGGAGCGTCTGGGCGAGGAGGTCGACGGGGGCGGCGAGGACCGTTACCTCCGCGCCGTGATTCAGGAGTCGCTTCGCCTGCGGCCGGTGGTGCCGCTGGCTGGCCGGCGCCTGAACTCCGAGCTGCGGGTCGACGGCTGCACCCTGCCCGTCGGCAGCGACGTGACGCCGGCGATCTGGCTGACCCACACCCGGCCCGACCTCTATCCCGAGCCGCTGGCGTTCGCGCCGGAGCGGTTTCTGCAGTCGCCCCCGACCACTTACGGCTGGGTCCCGTTCGGTGGCGGTGTGCGGCGCTGTCTCGGGGCCGCCTTTGCCGAGATGGAGATGCGCGTCGTGCTGAGCGCGATCCTCCGCCAGCGCCACCTGACCGCGGCCAGCCCCGAGGCCGAGCGTCCGATCCGGCGCAACGTCACCCTCTCGCCCAAGCACGGGACAAGGGTCGCCGCGCGGCCGCGCGCGCAGGACGCGATTT
>JALYXK010000036.1 GCA_030947145.1 Actinomycetota bacterium | reverse complement strand
TCCGGAGCCGGTCGCTCCTCCGGAGCCGGTCGCTCCTCCGGAGCCGGTCGCGCCACCGGAGCCGGTCGCGCCTCCGGAGCCAGCCACGCCACCCGCTCCGCCCGTACCGGAACCAGCCGCCGCCGGGCTACCGGCTCCGTCTGCCTTTGCGCCGTCCCCACCGGCCGCGCCCGCCGCCTTACCGCCGATGCCCCCGCCGCCCGCGCCACCGGCCGCCCCGAACGGATCGGGAATCGTGCCCGTCGATCGTCCCGAGCTCATGATCGCCGCGGCGTTTGCCGCCGGCTTCCTGCTCGCTCAGATCCTCAAGCGCCTTGCCCGGTAGCAACGGACAGCAGGACAACCTGGCCGCGGCTCTGACCGAGGTCTCCGAGCGCATCACCGCGCTCGTGCGCGACGAGATCGAGCTGGCCAAGGCCGAGATGACCGAAAAGGTCAGCAGCATTGCCCGGGGGGCCGCCGCGGTCGGGGCCGGCGCCGTGTTTGGCGTGTTCGCGTTCATATTCCTGCTGCTGACGATCGCCTGGGCGATCAACGACGCCTCCGGCGACCTCTGGCTCGGGTTCCTGGTCGTGCTGGTCGTGCTGCTTGCCCTGACGGCCGGAGCGTTCGTGTTCGCCTGGCGAAAGCTGAAGGTGGGCGCGCCGAAGCCGACCATGGCGATCGACGAGGCCAAGAAGATCCGCGCGACCGTGACCGCCAAGTCGGAGGTCGATCGCTGATGCCGACGCGCACGCCGGAGGAGATCCGCGCCTCGATCGAGCACAACCGCCAGCAGCTGGGGACCTCGCTGGGCAAGCTGCGGGGCGAGGTCGAGCAGCTCACCGACTGGCGCAGCCAACTGCGGCCCCATCAGGATCACCTCGTGCTGGGCGCCGCCGCCGCCGGCTTCGTGTTGGGCGGTGGGATCGCGGGACTCGGGGGGCTCGTCTTCGGCCGCCGCCGCAAGCGCCGGCGGGGCTAGACCGAGCGAGACCCGCTCCGCCCGGTCAGAGCAGCGAGCCGAGACCCGCTCCGCCGGTCAGAGCAGCGAGCCGGGGATCCCTCCGGCGCCGAGCAGCCCCGGCCCGACGTGGGTACCGATCACGGGCCCGATCTCCGAGATCACCCGAGGATCGCAGCCGAAGATCTCCCGCCCGCGAGCGGCGAGCTCCTGCGCCTCCTTGGGCGCCTGGATGTGCTGCACCATCCAGGCGTCGGCTCCATCCTGGTGGCGGGAGCGGAGCAGGTCGACCATCTTCTCGAATGCCCGCCGCGAGGTCCTGACCCGCTCGACGGGCGTGATCTCCGACTTGACGGTGAGGATCGGCTTGATCCGCAGCGCCGACCCCAGCCAGGCTTGCGCGCCGGCGATGCGCCCACCGCGGCGCAGGTACTCCAGCGTGTCGATCGCGAACCACATCTTCAGCTCCGCGCGGGCCTTCAGGGTTCGCTCGACGACGGCTCCCGCGTCCGCGCCGGAGCGCGCGGCGGCGGCGGCGGCCAACATCACCAGTCCCTGGCCGCCGCAGGCGCTCTCCGAGTCGATCACGTGCACGCGTGAGGCCCGCTCCCCGAGTTGCTCGCGGGCCTGCTCGGCGGAGCGGACCGTGCCCGACATCCCGCCGGCGAGATGCACCGAGACGATGTCCTCGCCCCCGTCCAGCAGCGGCTCGTAGACGGCGAGGAAGTCGCCGATCGACGGCTGCGAGGTAGTCGGTAGCGACGCCATGTCGCGCAGCTGCGTGTAGTACTCGTCGTAATCGGTGATCTCGCTCTCGCGTCGAGTCTTGTCTCCGGCGTGGATGTACAGGCTCACCTGGTGGATCCGCTGCTCGGCCAGCAGGTCGGCCGGCAGGTAATGGCAGGTGTCCGAGACGATCGCTACGGCCATGACGGCGGCACCCTAGCAGCGGCCGCCGCCGGGCCGCCGCCCTCTAGACTGCGCGCGCTTCCCCGCTCGCCAAGCAACCGGGCAAATGCCTCGCACGCTTCTCACCGGCGCGACCGGCCTGATCGGATCGCACGTCTGTCGCCTGCTCGTCGAGCGGGGTGACGACGTCATCGCCACGATCCGTCCGACCTCGCGAACCGAAGCGCTCGATCGTCTCGGCGTCGAGCAGGTGCGCGCCGACATCTGCGACCGCCGGGCGGTTCGGCGGGCGATGAAGGGGGTCGACCGGGTATTCCACGTCGCCGGTACGACGAGGCTGGCGATCGCGCGCGAGCGCGCCTTCGCGATCAACGTCGAGGGCACCAGGATCGTGCTCGAGGAGGCGCTCCGCGCGGGTGTGGCGCGCGCCGTGCTGACCTCCTCGATCGCCGCGATCGGTCCGGCGGCGCCCGGGGTCTCCGCCGACGAGTCGAACGTCTGGGACGCCGGCCGGCACGGAATTGCCTATGTGGACTCAAAGCACGAGGCGGAGGTGACGGCGATCCGGATGGTGGCTCGCGGCCTCCCGCTGGTGATCGTCAATCCCGCGCTGGTGATGGGCCCGGGGGACTACGGCCGCTCCTCGACCACGCTCGTGCGCCGCTTCATGCGGCGCCAGATCCCCGCCTACGTCGACGGCACTCTCAACATCGTCGGAGTGGAGGACGTCGCCCGCGGCCACGTGCTCGCGGAGGAGCGCGGCAACGTGGGGGAGCGCTACATCCTCGGCAACCGGAATTTCACCTTCGACCGGCTGTTCGCCGATCTCGGACGGCTCTCGGGAATCGAGCCGCCCGCCATAAAGCTCCCGCTGGGCGTCGCGTTGGCGCTGGCCGACGTCGGGGAGCGCGTTCCCGGTCTGGCGATGCCCTCGCGGACCGCGATTCGGGGCTCATCGCTGCGCTGGGCGTTCAGCAGCAAGAAGGCCAAGCGCGACCTGAACTGGGAGACCTCCCCCCACGAGGACTGCCTGGAGGCGACCATCGCCTGGTACCGGGAGTTCGACCGCGGCCGGCTGGCCCCCGCGGGCGCGCGGCAGCCGCTCGGACTTCGCCTGACCTCGAACCTGCTCCGCGGCCTGGGGCTCTCGGCCCGCTGAGGCCGGCCGCGCCCGCCGCCGGGCTGAGCCCGACAACGGCGCCAGCGCCTATCGTCTGACACCGATGGCCATCCTCTACCGCTGCACCACCCCGACGAACTGGCTGTGTCCATGCGGAAAGGTGGCCCGGGCACTGAAGCGCGAGGAAATCCCGTTCGAGCAGGTTGTCGTGCCCCAGCGCCGGTCGCGCCGGCCCGAGGTCGAGGCGCTGACCGATCAGCGGCGCGTGCCGGTGCTGATTCTCGAGGGCGAGCCGATCTGCGATTCGCGGCGGATCATGGAGCGCCTCGAGTATCGGCGGGAGATGGCGTCACCACGATCTTGAGCGCCTCGCCGCTGCACTGCAGCCGCAACGCAAGGCCGGTGTCCTGCAGGCTCATCCGGTGGGTGATCAGTGACCGCACGTCGATCCGGCCGGTGGCGAGCAGTCCGAGCGCCGCGCGCATCTCGTGCCGGGAGGCGGAGTAGCTCGCGGTCACGGTCAGCTCGCGCAGGAACAGGGTCGAGCCGTCGATCACCGATGGAGCTCCGGGCGCCGGCGGTGCGTAGAGGCAGAGGGTGCCGCCGGGAGCCAGCGCCGCGGCGGCGTCCGCGATCGCCTCCGGCGCCGGGGCGCACACCATCGCCACGTCGGCGAGTTCGTTGCCGTGGCGCTCGGCGCCCCAGCGTTCGGCCCGGGTCAGGCGCTCGGCTCGCGGCTCGCGGACCCACACCGCCTCGACTCCGCGCTCGTGCGCGGCGGCGATCTGGAGCAGCCCGTTGACGCCAGCCCCCACGACCAGCAGGCTGTCGCCGGCCCGTAGACCGGCTCGATCCTGGGAGCGCAGCACGCAGGCCAGCGGCTCGATCAGCGTCGCGGCCACCGGATCCAGGCCGTCCGGCAGGACGAGCAGCTCGTCGACGAGTTCGGCGGGGACCCGGACGCGCTCGGCGAAGCCACCCGGATCCAGCGAGGTCGCCCGGAAGCGCTCGCACATCGTCTCGTGGCCGCGGCGGCAGCGGCGGCACTCGCCGCACGGGGCGTGGTGATGCAGCGCGACGCGATCGCCGAGGGACACCGAGTCAACGCCCGGGCCGACCGCGATCACCACCCCGGTCGGCTCGTGCCCGAGCACCGCCGGGAGCCGCCCGGCGACGTACCAGTCGATCACGTCGGTCGCGCAGACCCCGCAGGCGGTGAGCTGGCACACGACCTCGCCGCTCCCGGCCACGGGCTCCGCTGCGTCCTCGATCCGGACGTCGTCGGGTCCGAAGGACCGGGCGACCTTCATTGGGAAGCCACCGTGGTCACGTCCGGGCTCGGCGGTCGAGGCACCTTCATCTCGGGAGGAGCGCCGCGATCGTCTCGGCGCGCACCGGCCGGGCGATGCCGCGCTCGGTGACCAGCGCCGTGATCAAGCCGGCGGGGGTGACGTCGAAGGCCGGGTTGCGGCAGACCGTCCCGCTCAGCGTGAGCTTCGCGCCGCAAACGCTGCGCACCTCATCCTCGGGGCGCTCCTCGATCGCGATCTGATCGCCCGCGGGGCAACTCGGGTCGATCGTCGAGGTGGGGCCGACGACGACGAACTCGATCCCCGCGGCCTGGGCGGCCAGCGCCAGAGCATAGGTGCCGACCTTGTTGGCCACGTCTCCGTTGGCGGCGACCCGGTCGCAGCCGACGATCACCGCGTCGACGGCGCCCCGCGCGATCAGCCCGGCCGCCGCCGAGTCGACGATCAGCTCGTGGGGGATCCCGAGCTTGGCCAGCTCGTAGACGGTCAGCCTGGCCCCTTGTAGCAGCGGCCGGGACTCGGTGGCGATCACGCCCTCCAGCTGTCCACGAGCGGCCAACTCGGCCACGACGGCCAGCCCGGTCCCGCGACCGGGGGCGGCCAGAGCGCCGGTGTTGCAGTGGGTCAGGACCCGCCTGACCTGCGGTAGCAGGTCGGCGCCATGCCCGGCCAGGCCGTCGCTGGCGGAGATCTCCCGGGCGTGAATCGCCCGCGCCTGCGCCAGGGCCGCCCCGGCGATCTCGTCCGCGGGCACCGCCAGCGCCGCATCGCGGACCCGCTGCACCGCCCAGGCGAGGTTGACCGCCGTCGGGCGCGACTCCAGCAGGACCGCGCAGGCCCGCTCGAGCCCCGCCACGCTGGGATCGAGCCCTAGCTCGAGCGCCACGCCATAGCCGGCGGCCACCCCGATCAGCGGGGCGCCACGAATCGACAGTCCGCGAATCGCCTCGGCCACCTCGGCGGCGCTGCGAAGCGTCAGCTCGTGCTCGCGCCAGGGGAGCTCCGTCTGGTCCAGCGCGATCAGGGCGCCGCCCTCGAAGCGGACGGCCACGACTGCCCGGGAGCTCAGGAGGGAGGTACTCACCATCACCGGCGAGACGCGCCTCGCCTCCCGCATCTCCGGTTAGTGGCGGCTACAGCCGATTCTCGATCGAGAGGGGCGCGGGCTGCCTCGGATCGGCCTCCGGCGCCTCGCCGGGTGCCGGCTCGAGGCCGAGCACTTCGTGCAGCTCGCCGGACTCGTACATCTCGACGACGATGTCGCAGCCGCCGACGAGCTCGCCGTCGACGAACAGCTGCGGAATGGTCGGCCAGCCCGAGATCCCCGAGAGCTCCTGACGGATCCGCGGATCGGGAAGGATGTCGACCGCCGCGAACGGCTTGTCCAGCGATTGCAGGATGGCCACCGTCCGGGCCGAGAAGCCGCACGCGGGTTGCTCAGGGTTGCCCTTCATGAACAGCAGGACGGGGTTCTCGGCGATCGCGCCCTGGATCGCGTCGCGCATGGGGTTGGTCGCTTCGTCGCTCATCGGGCTTCCTCCGTTGTCGACACTTGGGTCTTGATCGAGAGTGCGTGGATGCGATCGCCGAGCTCCGCGCCGAACACTTCGTAGACCAGCCGGTGCTGGGCAATCCGGCTGAGGCCGTTGAACGCGTCCGCGGAGACGACAGCCGCGAAATGATGTCCGTCGCCGGTCACCTGCGCGCTCGCGCCGGGTATTCCGGCCTCGATCCGCTCTTTCAGCTCTTCGGGAGTCGCACTCACAACCCCAAGCGTAGCGGTCCCGCTACCTCGCTATACTTCTTGAAGCAATGATTACCGTGACCGATAAAGGTGCCGAGAAGGTCCGCGAGTTCTTGTCCGGCCAGGTGGCCGTGGCCGAGAGCGCCGGGCTCCGCGTCGGCGTCCGCGGCGGAGGATGCTCGGGCTTCCAGTATGCCCTGGCCTTCGACGAGCAGCGCGACGGCGACAGCGTGTTCGAGGACAAGGGTATCCGCCTCCTCGTCGATCGCCCGAGCCTCCCCTACGTGAGGGGCTCGGTGATCGATTTCGTCGATGGTCTCCAGGGCGCCGGATTCAAAGTCGAGAACCCCAACGTGATCGCCGCCTGCGGCTGCGGCTCCTCGTTCCGCGTAGCGGACGAAGAGCAGGTCTCAGCGGTCTAGATCCCCGCGCCGGCCGAGTGGCCGCGCGCGGTGCTGCTGGCGATTTTCAGCCCGGGGACTCCTCAGGTCTGCCAGCGCTGTCCTGCGAGCGGGCCACCAAGCCGGCGTAGATGAGGGCCAGGGCCTCTCCGAGCAGCTCTGGGCCAACCGATCCCGGCTCGATCAGCTCATCGACCGCGAGGCCGCCGACGATGCTCATGACGATGCGCGCGACCTCCTCGGCCGGCATCGGGAGGTCGGGTGTCCCGAGGTGCCGCGCCCGGGCGGACAATGAGGCGGCCAGCGCGGCGCGGAGCGCCGTCTGGCGCTCGGCGTAGCTGGCGCGGAGTACGGGATCGCGGATCGCGAGGCTCCAGTACTCGCGCTCGAGCAGCATGGCCTCGCGCTGGGCGCCGAGCTGCCGAGCGAACTCCCGGGTTGCCTCCCGCGACATGTCCCGCTCGGGCGGCGCCGATTCGAGCAGCGCCACCATTTCGCGCATCGGCGCGTCGATCCGCTCCTCGAGCAGCGCCAGGAAGAGCCCCTCCTTGCCGGAGAAGTGCCAGTAGAGCGCCCCTTTCGAGTAACCCGCCTCGGCGGCGATCTCGTCGACGCCGGCCTGGCCGTAGCCCCGGCGGGCGAAGACCCGCAGCGCCGCCGTCAGGAGCTCGTCGCGAGTCTCGCCCCCCCGGGCGCGAGCGGCACGGGTGCGCTGATCGACGCGCGCTCCGGCGTCCCCACCCGACCTCCGGGGTTTGCCGGATCGGCGCGTTTCGCTAATGGACATCGTGGGAATGTTACCGACTGACCAGTCAGTATGTACACGCTCTACGTGATTCCCGGTTCGCATGCCTGCCGCTCGGCGATGCTCATGCTCGACCACAAGCAGGTGCCCTACCGGCGCGTTGACGTGGTCACCCTCCTGCACCCGCTGGTGGCCAGGCTGCGCGGCTTCGACGCGGGCGGGCAAACTCGCACCGCCGGCGCCCAGCGCCCGCTTCCGCTGCGGCTGGGCGATCGTCTCGGCACGGTGCCGGGGCTCGCTGGCGAAGATCTGCGGATCTCGACCAACCGCAGGATCGCACGCTTCCTCGACGATCGCCACCCCGAGCCGCCGTTGTTCCCGGCCGATCCCGAGCTACGGTCGGCGGTCGGGGAGGCCGAGCGCTGGGCCAACGACACGCTTCAGATGGCCGCCCGCCGGATCCTGGCCGGGGCGGTGCTGCGCGACCCCGCGGCGTTCGGCCGGTCGGCAGGTGACGGGCGGATGGGTTATCTCCTCTACCGGCGTGCGCTCGCCCGGCGCCTGATCGTCCCGATGATCGGACGTCTGGCGTTTGCCGCCGGGCCGGCGGCAGAGCGCGAACTCATGGCTAGGCTCCCGGCGATGCTCGACCGGATAGACGCCTGGATCGCCGACGGGGTCCTCGGCGCAGCGCGGCTGAACGTCGCGGACTTCATGATCGCGCCCAGCCTGGCGTTGATCCTCTACCGATCCGACGTCGCGCCCCTGTTCGAGAGCCGCCCCGCGCTCGATCTGGTCAACCGGCTCCTGCCCGAGCCGGCGTGAATTCAGTCACGGGCGATCGCGGGTCGGGCGCCGGCCCGAGGTCCGTGAGCGGGAGCTGCCCTGCCTCGATGCGGTCGTCCTCGACTACGCTCCGGAGGTCGCCTTCCGAGCGGAACAGGTCCGCGAGCGGGGAGGACCGGTGAGCCAACACCATCCACGGCTGATTTGCCGGCGTTCCCATACCACCGACATCGGCATCGAGATGCGCTGCCATGAGCGGCCGACCCCAGCCGAGCCCCTTGGCTAATCCGGAGTGATGTCGAGCGATCGCCAGAGGAAGCGTGAAGCCAGGGTGCGGTAAGGACGCCAGGGCTCGGCGATCGCCTCGATGGCGGGCGCCAGTGGCAGCCCATCCAGGCCGTAGGCCATCATCACCGCCTTGCGGATGCCGAGGTCCCCGACGGGCAGGATGTCCGGGCGCTCGAGGTGGAATCAGGAACATGTGGGCGCTCCAGGTGCCGATGCCCTTGACCCCGACGAGCTCGGCGGGGTCATCGGCCAGGACCTCCTGCGGAGTTGGGGTCCGCCCGCCGAAGCGGTCGGTCAGGCGGTTGTAGATGGCGCGGGCAGCCTTGGTTGACAGCTGCTGACCGATGATCGAGCGCACCAGCGCGCCGTAGTGGTCCGCCGGGCGGCCGCCGCGGGTATCGCCGAGTGGCGCGGGGCCGATCTGGTCGATCAGCCCGCGCAGGACTGGGTCGGAGGCCCGAAGATATGCGACCGGATCCTCGGCCGCGCCACGGCGGGAACTCACTCCGGCCGCCCCAGGGCCGTGGCTCACCGCGCGGCGGGTTCGGCGATCGTCAGCGAGTCGCCGTCGAGAGCGCCGAGGGCCCGCTGCACCGAAGCGGAGACGCAGGTGAAGGTCGGCGTGTCGCGCAGCGTGTAGGAGCTGGACTCGGTCGTGCGG